>NZ_CP071424.1:2237500-2384203 GCF_050223295.1 Streptococcus sanguinis | reverse complement strand
AACTTCCCTCCTTTTCTATAATTTTCTGATTCATACGCATCTTATTTTATCATAAAGGTTCAAAGTTTTCCACAAGAACTGGAAAAGAATTCACATTGTTAGCTGAAGTTATCCACAGAATGTGAATAAAGTTAAAATTTCTTATTTTAATAGGCTTCCTAATTGATTTTACAGTGGATAATCTTGTTATTTTTAAAAAAGAAAATAACAGTTTTATTTAAAACTGTTTATAATTCTTTGATATTCTTCTTCGCTTTCAAAAGGAATAATCAGCTTCCCTTTACTCTGGCTTTTTAACTGAATAGAAACTTTCAGACCGAGAATTTTTTTAATTTTTTCCTCTTCAGATTTAGCAAACAGTTCTTTATTCGGTTTCTTTTTGAGACTCTTTTTTTGTTGGAGAAGCTTTTCAACTGCTCGAACCGATAAATCTTCTCGACAGATCTTTTCCAGCCATAGTAACTGTTCTTCTTCTTTTAAGGGGACCAGCAGGCGAGCATGTCCTTGAGAAATTTCTTCTTCCTTGATAGCTTGGCGAACTTCTTTAGCCAGCTGTAAAAGTCTGACAATATTACTGATATAGGGTCTAGATTTTCCCATGATTTTAGCAATTTCATCATGTGTCAAGCCTTTGTCAATCAAATTTTGATAAGACTCAGCCTCTTCTATAGGATTCAAGTCTTCTCTTTGAAGGTTTTCGATAATGGCCTGTTTCAGCATTTCATCATCAGATAATTCTTTGATGACAGCTGGGATCGTTTCTAGGCCAAGAAAAGAGGCAGCTCTAAATCTCCGTTCGCCTGCTAAAATTTCATAACCAAAAAGTGAAGATTTCCGAAGAATGATTGGCTGAATGAGACCATTTTCTTTGATTGATGCCGCTAATTCTTCAATCTTTTTTTGTGAGAACTCTTTACGAGGCTGATAAGGGTTGGTTCGGATGTCTTTAAGTGCAATATATTGAAAGTTTTCCATTTGTATATAGAATAACACACCTTTACGATTGTGTAAAGGTGTGTTGACAATCTTGTAAATAGGTTAATTTGAGCTTAACTCTTTTGTTGATTTAGTGAGTTTGATTTTGACTGTTTGAGATTTACCATCTCGATAATAAGTAATCTCTACCTCATCTCCAATACTATGCTTGTAGAGAGCAGACTGAAGGTCACTAGTGGATTCCACATCTGTGTTATCTACTTTTGTAATGACATCATTTTTTTGAAGTTTGCCATCAGCAGGCATTCCTTGCTGAACAGAGCGAACAAGAATACCTGATTTCACTGAAGAAGGAAGATTTAATTTAGAAAAATCAGAAGTTGTCAGATTAGATAAATCCATCATTTGAATTCCTAAAGCAGGACGTGTGACTGTTCCATTTTTTTCAAGTTGATTGATAATATTTACGACATCATTAGATGGAATCGCAAATCCCATCCCTTCAACAGAAGTTTGACCATTTGTTGAAATTTTACTTGAAGTAATCCCAATAACTTGTCCTTGGATGTTAATCAACGGACCGCCAGAGTTACCAGGATTGATTGCAGCATCTGTTTGCAATGCAGTTGTTGAAATATTTTCACCATTTTCAGATTGTAATGTAACGTTTCTGCCTAAACTAGAAATAATTCCTTGTGTTACAGAGTTAGCATATTCTGTTCCAAGAGGACTTCCGATAGCGATAGCTGTCTCACCGACTGTCAGAGAACCAGAATCTCCAAATTCAGCGACATCAGTTACTTTTTCAGAGCTAATTTTAACGACAGAGATATCTGAATAAACATCTGATCCAACTACTTCACCTGGAACCTTGTTTCCATCAGCTAGCAAGATATCTACATTAGTTGATCCGTTCAGAACGTGGGTGTTGGTTACCAGATAGGCTGATTTTCCGTCCTTTTTATAAATTACGCCAGAACCTTCACTGGAGATTTGTGATTCATCGTTGGAAGATTCATCATTGATAACGCTGCTGGAAGATTCAGCATAAGTAATTACTGAAACAACGGCATTTTGAACCTTTTTCACAGCTTCTGAAATGTCAGTAGAGTTTTTATATGAAGTAGTTACACTGGTTGTTGAATTTCCATTCATTTTTACACGTGAAGTTACTAATGTAGTAACATAATTTCCTAAACTTCCACCGATAAAACCTATAATTAACACTGCAAAAAGCAATAAAGCCCTTTTGAAGGCAGTTGAAGAGTTTTTCATGTTTTCCTCCTTGAATTACAATTGATGAAATTATAGTTAGCTAAACTTAATTATAACTTAAATCCTCTAAGTTTTCCACACCTTGTGGAAAACTTAGAAAAACTGTTGATAGTCATTAGAAAATACACAGATTAGCCGATTCCCAGATAAATTTTACTTGTTAATAAAGTGTGAAGTATAGATGAATATGATAGAATAAACTTATGAAAATAAAACTTGTAACAGTTGGAAAACTGAAAGAAAAATATTTAAAGGATGGAATTGCTGAATATATGAAGCGTCTCAATCGATTCTGCAAGGTGGAAATGATTGAGCTAGCGGATGAAAAAACACCTGATAAAGCTAGTGATTTAGAAAATCAGCAGATTCTTGAAAAAGAAGGAAATAAAATTCTGGCTAAAATCAATGAGCGTGAATTTGTTATTGCTTTGGCAATTGAAGGAAAGCAATTTCCGTCAGAAAAGTTTAGTCAGATCATGATGGATACTACAGTGCGTGGCTTTTCTGATATCACTTTTGTTATCGGCGGAAGTTTAGGTTTATCTCCTGCAGTAAAAAAACGGGCAAATCTTCTGATGAGTTTTGGAAAATTAACCTTACCTCATCAATTGATGCGACTTGTTTTAATAGAGCAGATCTATCGAGCTTTTATGATTCAGCAGGGGAGTCCTTATCATAAGTAATCTTGACGACAACCCTATTTTCTGATAGAATGAGATGGTATTGGTCTCATAGCTCAGCTGGATAGAGCATTCGCCTTCTAAGCGAACGGTCGCAGGTTCGAATCCTGCTGAGATCAGAAAGGTAAAAAAATGCGGAATATTTTACAATATTTCGTGTTTTTTTCTTCTATTTTTTTGGTATAATGTCATTTTGGGGATAAAAAATGACATTTCAGGGAAAATTGTCACTAACTCTTTCTATTTTTCTATAATGATAAATGTAAGGTGACTTACAAGATAAAAAGATAGGAGATAGTTATGAAAATCTATTCTTTTCAAATTGCTTTAAATAGCAATTCACTTGTTCAAACCTTTTGGGATTTAAGAGGTGTTCCAAATCCATGGGGTTGGATTTTTGGAAGATAAGAATTTTAAAGTTTAGGGGAGAAATTTATGTCACTTGAAATAATTGGATTAATTATTCATCCTTTTATTAATGTAGCTGCATTTTTAGTGATTTTATCAAAAATCACTAAAATTAAGCATACTCGCTTTTTTGTAGCTGTTTGCTTTGGTCTTGAGATTATAGTTCCGTTTATAATTGCTTTTTTAGGACACATATTTTCATTTTCTAGCACAATTCCATCATATACACTGTCATTTTTTCTCCCTCTATTTTTAGTTTGGTATTTTTGTAGAGTTGAAAAAATTAAAAAATATCAATCTTTCTTACTTTCCTTCTTTTTATGTCTGTCAATTGATAGTTCTACTACTTTCTTTTCAGTTATTATTTCATCTGTTTTAGGAGATGATTTTGTAGCTCAGTACATGGGCTTGTTTCTGACATGTATCAACTTAATATCCTTGTTCTTTATGGTAAAGGTTATTGATATTTTTGATTTCAGAATAGATTATCTTAAAAGAAGTTTCTTTAAATCTCAGATTCTGATGATTAGTAGTTTATATGCAATAAATTGGCTGATTTTAAATCTCTCTCATTGGATTAGTAATATAAAGCATTTCAACAGTTTTAGCAGTATGATTGCTACTATTTGTTTCTTGGTCTTTCTTTCTACCTTGGTGACATTCAAGGACAGCCGTGAGAAATACGAGAAAGAAGAGCGTTTGCGTCAAAAAGAATCTGAACAGCTTCGACTTCAGGAATATACTGATGAAATTGTGAGATTATACTATGAAATCAAAGGATTTCGTCATGATTATGCTAGCATGTTGACGAGTATGCAAGTGGCTATTCAAACTGGAGATATCAAGGAAATTGAGCACATTTATCAAGAGGTCTTGGCTGATGCAAATTTGAACCTGCGTTCAGATAAATATACAGTTTTTGATTTGAATAATGTAGGAGATTCAGCTTTAAGGAGTGTCATGACTGAGACAATCTTTCAAGCGCGTGAACATCAGATTCAGCTGACTTTTGAAGTTAAGGATAAAGTGGAACGCCTTCCAATCAAGTTGTTAGATCTGGTGAGAATTGCTAGTATTTTATTAAATAATGCTATTGAGAGTGCCATTGACAGTCTAGAAAAAATTGTTCATGTTTCTCTGGTTCAGCTGGATGATAAAACCATATTTGTTGTTCAAAATTCTCGTAAAGAAGGAAAATTGGATTTGGAAGAACTCTATCAGCCCGAATTTTCAACTAAAGGAGAAAATAGAGGCTATGGATTGAATAACATCAAGGAAATTTTAGATAGGTATGAATTTATCACTCTTGATACACAAATTGAGCCAAACAATTTTACACAGATTTTAACAATTAGGAGATAGAATTTATGAAAGTGTTAGTTTTAGAGGATACCGTATCTCATCAAGTCAGGATGGAAACGACATTAGCAGAAATTGCTGAGGAACTTGGAATTGACATCCAGGTTCAGGTTACAGGAAAAATCAAAGAATTCAAAAAATATATTGAAAATGGAGACGTTAACCAGCTTTATTTTTTGGATATTGACATTAAAGGAGAGGAAACAAAAGGGCTGGAAGTAGCTCAATTTATCCGTCATCATAATCCTTATGCCATTATAGTTTTTGTAACCTCAAAATCTGAATTTGCTACTATGACTTTTAAATATAAAGTTTCAGCACTTGATTTTATCGATAAAGATATCAACAATGATGCTTTTAAAAATAGAATCAAAGACAGTATTCTTTACACTAAGAGTACACTAATTGAAAATACCAATATGGTAGATTATTTTGAATATAGTTATCGTGGCAATGATGTTCGAATGCCTTATAACGATATTTTGTATATCGAAACGACGGGGAGCTCTCATAAACTTCGGATTGTCGGTAAAAATTTTCTCAAGGAGTTTTATGGAACGATAACAGATATTCAAGAAAAAGATCAGCAATCTAAACGATTTTTTTCACCACATAAATCTTATTTGGTTAATATTGGCAACATTGTTGATTATGACAAGAAAAATCGAGAAATTATTTTTTACGAAAATCATCGCTGTCCGGTCACTCGTTTAAGAGTAAAATATCTGAAAGATATTTTCGAAAATAAAGGGAAAAGAGTTGACAAAGCTTAAAAACCTGATATAATGGAATATGTTCTGAAAGAGAGCATACCATATGGTCCGTTGGTCAAGGGGTTAAGACACCGCCTTTTCACGGCGGTAACACGGGTTCGAATCCCGTACGGACTATATTATCCGGCATAGCTCAGTTGGTAGTAGCGCATGACTGTTAATCATGATGTCGTAGGTTCGAGTCCTACTGCCGGAGCTAGAGACACTCCTAGTGGGTGTTTTTTTATTGTTCAAAAAAAGGCCTTCACTAGCATTTTAATGAAGAGCCTTATTTTTTATATTGGTAAGTAGCTGTTTTTTTTTGATATATTTACATTCTCTGTCGTTTCCTACTTAGAAAATTATAGCAAACAAATAAGATTATGCCAGATATGAAGGCAATGCCACCTTCTTTCAGTCCATTAGGAATAAAAGTGAGGACAACATTTCCTTCTCCTTTTTTCACATCTAATTTCATAAAGCCATTTTGAGCTCGTTTTAGTGTGACGGGCTCCCCGTTAAGAGTGGCTGACCATCCCTTATCATAAGGAATGGTAAAGAATAATGAAGTATCCTTTTCCGCTCTATAGTTTGTTTTTACTGTGTTTAAATCAGTAGTTGTGGAAACGGGCTGCTCTTTTAATTTTTGAATGACATTTTGATATTGCTCAGTATTAACGGCAAAAAATTCTGGCGTATCAAAAGAAACCGTCGAATTGTTTGGGAATGTAAAGCGAATAGATACTGTTTGACTTTGACTGAAATAGCCAGCATTAAAGAAAGGAAATACATTATTAGTTGTATAACGTTCTGTAAAGTTATTGACAGTAATGTCAACATCTGTCTGATCATCATTACTAAAATCAATCCCAGCAACATTAACATATAGTTGACTGTTAGCAGGTACATTGACAGTATAGATTACACTAGCAAAGCTTGTATTATGCTCTCTGTCAACATCCACAGTCACTCTGTTACCAATTTGCTTGACATTTTCATTAGTAGTTATAGCATCTACTTTATCATAATATTTAAAATCAAAGCCAGTCAATTGATTCAAAAATTCTGTCTGATTATCTAAAGTCAAATTTGTAAACTTTACATCATGGTAAATATCATTGGTCAGAAAAGCTAAACCAAGTGCAGCATCATTTTGGTAGAGAGACATTTCTTTTTCAGTTTTCTCAGGAAGAAAACCAAATTTTTGAGGATCTGTTTCAGATAGATTGTAGCGAACACCAAAAATACTGTCCATTAAAATACTGTTGTTTTGATAACGGAGATTCAGATTTGTTCCTGCTGATTTAAAACCAAGTTTATCTAAAGTAGAACTTGCCTGAGTATTTCGAACAGATGAGAACTGGGAAATTCCATTGTAGTTGAATTTCATACTGTCATTTCCCGTTTGTGGATTCAATCTTTCAGTTCTAAAAAAGTCAATATTTTCCTTTTTGGAATAATTGACAAGCTTGTCAATCTCGTCAAGATGACTAGCGTAAGATGAACGAGTGGCAAATACCCATTCTTTAGCAATTCCTCCAACTTGATAATAGGAATTAAGCGACAATTCAAAAGTAACAAAGAAGAGCAAGACAGGGAGAATGATTTTTGGTTGAATAGAAGATTTTGCTAAGACAAAGCTAATCAAGAGATAAGCCAGCAGAAATTCTAATGTTAGAATATAATTCTCAGGACCCAAAAAGTCATAATGTTTTCTCTGAATAAAAGTAAGAATGAATCCGAGGCTGAGCAAAGTGAAACTAATGGCAACATTCATTACTTTCACATCTTTCCAACGATTTAAAGTCTCAGCAGCCATATAGATAACTATCAGAGAAAATAGCCAAGAATAACGATGAAGAAACATGTTCGGAGCATGCATTCCCTGCCAAAGTAAGTCTAAATATTGAAGATAAAAACTAGCTATGAAAATTGCAATAAGTAAAAAGTAGCAAAGTTTCACGTGAAACTTAACAGATTTTAAGGTAAAAAATAAGATAGCCAGAATCAATGGGAAGGTGCCGACATAAATCATAGGGATAGAACCATACTTGGTTGTATCAAAACTGCCAATAAAATTTTTAGCAAACACATCTAAAAACCAACTTTTTTCTGTCAACAAGGAAGAAACTTTTGTTAAGGTTTCACCATGAGTACTTATATCTAGGTAAGTTGGCAGAATCATGACTAGGCTAGTCAGACCTGCTAAAGCAGATACGATTGTAAAGTCAAGTAAACTTTTAATTCTATTTTTGAAATCCCAAGATAATTGAAGAAAGTACCAAAAGACCAAAAAGATTGCCATCATATATCCAAAATAATAATTTTGGATGAAGAGAATTGACAGTGTTGTAAAGTATAGTACTCTGCCTTTTCCAGTTATCAACCTATGTAAACCTAGAACAATTAAAGGTGCAAGGATAAACACATCCAGCCAGGTTTTAATTTCCAATTGACTGACTGAAAAACTCATTAAAGAAAATGAAGTTGAAAGAGTGATGATGAGTAAAGCTGGAATCTTTTTGAATATTCCTTTGATGCTGATAAAGGCAGAGAGTCCAATTAATCCAAACTTGATTAAGGTAAATAGATAGACGGCATCTGGCATTGATTTCAAATCAAAGAAATAAACCAAAGGAGATAGGAAGCTACCTAAATAATAACTGGATAAAGCATAGAAATTCTGTCCAAGTCCACTGGAGAAAGTATAGAAAATACTATCTGTGCCATGAAGAATATTTCTTAGGTTGGTATCAAAAATGACATATTGATGAAAGCCGTCACCAAGCAAGGGAGACGTTTCGCTATTCCAGTAAATTCCATACATCAAGTAGACAAAGAACATGATGAAAAATGGAAGAAAGAAGGCACAAAAATAAGGCCAATTTTTTTTAAAATATTCTTTAATGTGATTCATATTTCTTATATAGAAAGAGGCAGAAACGTTGTTTCATGCCTCTGTAAAGCTTTGTAAATATAAGTTGACAAGGAATTAATCTTTCCAAAGTTCCTTGACTTTTGCCTGAACTTCCTGATTTTCCAAGAATTCATCATAGGTTTCGTCAATGCGGTCAATCACACCGTTTTTAGACAGAACAATGATATGGTTGGCCAAGGTTTGAATAAATTCATGGTCATGGCTAGCAAAAATAATGGATCCTTTGAAGTTTTTCAATCCATCATTTAAGCTGGAGATTGATTCCAAATCTAAGTGATTGGTTGGATCGTCCAAGACTAAAACGTTGGATTTAAGCAACATCAACTTAGATAACATAACCCGAACTTTTTCTCCTCCTGACAAGACATTGACAGACTTGTTAACCTCATCTCCAGAGAAAAGCATGCGTCCAAGGAAACCTCGAAGGAAGGTGTTGTCATCCTCTTCTTTGCTAGCAAATTGACGCAGCCAGTCAAGGATTGATTCACCATTAGCAAAGTCACGAGAATTATCTTTTGGTAGGTAAGATTGACTGGTTGTGACACCCCACTTGACAGTTCCTTCATACTCAATATCACCCATCAAAGCACGAATCAAAGCTGTCGTTTGGATGTCGTTTTGGCCAATCAAAGCTGTTTTATCGCCAGGACGTAAAATGAAGTTAATATTATCAAGAATAATTTCTCCGTCTATCTTGACAGAAAGGTTTTCCACTGTCAAGAGATCATTACCGATTTCACGTTCTGCTTTAAAGCTGATAAATGGGTATTTACGGCTAGATGGAACAATTTCTTCTAATTCAATCTTGTCAAGCATCTTTTTACGAGAAGTTGCTTGTTTTGATTTTGAAGCATTGGCAGAAAAGCGAGCAACAAATTCTTGAAGTTGCTTGATTTTTTCTTCTGCTTTGGCATTTCGGTCAGCGAGCAGCTTAGCCGCAAGTTCACTTGATTCTTTCCAGAAATCATAGTTTCCGACATAGAGTTTGATTTTTCCAAAGTCAAGGTCGGCCATATGAGTGCAGACTTTATTCAGAAAGTGACGGTCGTGGGATACAACAATAACTGTATTGTCAAAATCGATAAGAAAGTCTTCCAGCCAAGTAATAGACTGAATATCCAAACCGTTAGTTGGCTCGTCCAGAAGTAAGACATCAGGTTTACCAAAAAGGGCTTTTGCTAAGAGTACTTTAACCTTATCTCCGTTAGAGAGCTCACTCATATTTTGGTAGTGAAGATCTTCCGGAATATTGAGATTTTGCAATAATTGTGAGGCTTCACTTTCAGCTTCCCAGCCACCTAGTTCAGCAAACTCTCCCTCAAGCTCGGCCGCACGTACACCATCTTCATCAGAAAAATCAGGCTTCATATAAATAGCATCTTTTTCTTTCATGATGTTGTAGAGATGCTCATTTCCCATGATTACAACATCAATAGCCCGTTCTTCTTCATAGTCAAAGTGGTTCTGGCGAAGGACTGAAAGACGTTCATTTGGTCCTAGAGAAATGTGGCCTGTTGTTGGCTCGATATCTCCAGCTAAAATTTTTAAAAAGGTTGATTTTCCAGCGCCGTTAGCTCCAATCAATCCATAAGTATTTCCTTCTGTAAATTTGATGTTGACTTCATCAAATAATTTTCGGTCACTGAAACGCAGTGATACATCTGATACTGTAAGCAATGTCTTTCTCCTATATATATAATCTTCTTCATTTTACTAGAAAACAGAACTTTTTTCAAATAATTCTGAGATAAAAAGAAAAAATCTAAGCAAAAAGAAAAAAGGAGAATAGAATGAACTAAGACTTTTAGGTTTTCCAGCCAGAATAGTTTGTTAATTAAGTTTACAAATATTGTAAAGGCGTGTCAATAAAGTTGTAAAAACTGGATTTTTTGCTTTTTTCTAGAAACTTCTTTCTCATTTTCATTGAAAATGATATAATGAACTCATTATAAATTGAGGAGTAATAAATGACTAAACCAATTATTTTAACAGGAGATCGTCCGACAGGAAAATTGCATATTGGTCATTATGTAGGAAGTTTACGGAATCGCGTGCTTTTGCAGGATCAGGGTAAATATGATATGTTCGTATTTTTGGCTGATCAGCAAGCTTTGACAGATCATGCAAAGGACCCTCAGACAATTGTTGAGTCTATTGGGAATGTAGCTTTAGATTATCTAGCGGCTGGATTGGATCCTGAAAAGGTGACTATTTTTATTCAAAGTCAGATTCCTGAGTTGGCAGAGTTGTCAATGTATTATATGAATTTGGTGTCATTGGCTCGTCTTGAACGCAATCCTACTGTCAAGACAGAAATTGCGCAAAAAGGATTTGGGGAAAGTTTACCGACTGGATTTTTAGTTTATCCAATTTCTCAGGCAGCGGATATTACTGCTTTTAAAGCTAATTTTGTACCAGTCGGACATGATCAAAAGCCTATGATTGAGCAGACTCGGGAAATTGTTCGTTCCTTTAACCACGCTTATCAGACAGATGTTTTGGTAGAACCGGAAGGAATTTATCCTGAAAATGAAGCAGCTGGACGTTTGCCTGGTTTGGATGGCAATGCTAAGATGTCTAAGTCTCTCAATAACGGTATTTATCTGGCAGATAATATGGATATTCTGCAAAAGAAAGTTATGAGCATGTATACAGATCCTAATCATATCAGAGTGGAAGATCCTGGAAAAATTGAGGGAAATATGGTCTTTCATTATCTGGATGTTTTTGGCCGCCCCGAAGATGCTGCTGATATTGCTGCAATGAAAGAGCATTATCAAAGAGGTGGTCTGGGAGATGTCAAAACTAAACGCTATCTGTTAGAAATTTTAGAGCGAGAGTTAGGTCCGATTCGTGAGCGTCGTGTGGAGTTTGCTAAAGACATGGGACAGGTCTATCAGATGCTGCAAGAAGGATGCGATAAGGCACGTCAGACTGCCTCTCAGACTCTTTCGGAAGTGAAGTCTGCGATGGGGATTAATTATTTTAAATAACGAACATTATTGATTATAAATCACAAAAACTATCGTTTTTAGTTTTAAAAATGATGGTTTTTATTTTTTGTATAATAATGATTGACAATTTCCTATAGAATGGTATGATATTAACAACAAAAAAACCAGCTCTTATTCAAAGAAAACTGAACTTCAATTTTCTTTGGGTATTAGTTCAAATAAGAAGGAAAAGAGGAAACTGTGGATGTCTAACTGGGACACTAAATTTTTGAAAAAAGGTTTTACCTTTGATGATGTGCTTCTGATTCCAGCTGAAAGCCATGTACTGCCCAATGATGCTGATTTGAGTACCAAGCTTGCTGAGAATTTGACCTTGAATATCCCAATCATTACTGCCGCTATGGACACTGTTACAGAGAGTCAGATGGCTATCGCTATTGCCCGTGCTGGCGGTCTTGGAGTTATCCACAAAAATATGTCTATTGAGCAACAGGCCGATGAAGTTCGAAAGGTTAAACGTTCTGAGAATGGCGTAATTATTGATCCTTTTTTCCTAACGCCAGAGCATACGATTGCTGAAGCAGATGAGTTGATGGGACGTTACCGTATCAGTGGTATTCCTGTTGTAGAAACTCTTGAAAATCGTAAGTTAGTAGGGATTCTAACTAATCGTGATTTGCGTTTTATTTCTGACTATAACCAACCTATTTCTCGCCATATGACCAGTGAGAATCTTGTAACGGCGCCTGTTGGAACAGATTTGGGAACTGCAGAGCGTATTTTGCAAGAGCACCGGATTGAAAAGTTGCCTTTGGTTGACGATAAGGGATGTCTTTCAGGTTTGATTACCATTAAAGATATTGAAAAGGTTATTGAGTTTCCAAATGCTGCTAAAGATGAGTTTGGCCGTCTCTTGGTAGCTGGTGCTGTTGGTGTTACTTCAGATACTTTTGAACGTGCAGAAGCTCTCTTTGAAGCTGGTGCAGATGCGATTGTTATTGATACTGCTCATGGACACTCAGCTGGAGTTTTGCGCAAGATTGCTGAGATTCGTGCTCATTTCCCTGATCGCACCTTGATTGCTGGAAATATTGCAACTGCTGAGGGTGCGCGTGCACTTTTTGATGCAGGTGTGGATGTTGTTAAGGTCGGAATTGGTCCTGGTTCTATCTGTACAACCCGTGTCATTGCTGGTGTTGGTGTTCCTCAAGTAACTGCTATTTATGATGCAGCTGCTGTGGCGCGTGAATATGGAAAAACCATCATTGCTGATGGTGGGATTAAATATTCTGGAGATATTGTTAAGGCCTTGGCTGCAGGTGGAAATGCTGTTATGCTGGGTTCAATGTTTGCAGGAACAGACGAAGCGCCAGGCGAGACGGAAATCTTCCAAGGTCGGAAATTTAAGACTTACCGTGGTATGGGATCTATCGCCGCTATGAAGAAGGGCTCTAGTGACCGTTACTTCCAAGGTTCTGTCAATGAAGCGAATAAGCTAGTTCCAGAAGGAATTGAAGGCCGTGTGGCATACAAGGGAGCTGCTGCAGATATTGTCTTCCAGATGCTTGGTGGTATTCGCTCTGGAATGGGCTATGTTGGTGCTGCAAATCTGCAAGAACTTCACGATAATGCTCAGTTTATTGAGATGAGTGGCGCCGGATTAAAGGAAAGCCACCCTCATGATGTGCAAATTACAAATGAAGCCCCTAACTATTCAGTTCAATAAAAAATAAAACGAGGTCGGGAATTTTTCCTAACCTCGTTTTAAATTTACGATTTAAATTGACATACTTTTACAATTCAAAAGGCTATAAAAGCTGTTCTAACAACAATTCGATATAATTCGTTTACACTATAAGCAAGATTTTGTAAATGAAATTTACAAAAACGTAAATCTCATGTAATGCTAGGATTGAGACATGATTTGTCCTTGCTGAATGGTGAAAATTTTAATATCTTGTGGAAGATTTTTTAAATGTTCTAAAGTTGTTGTAGTGATGAAAGTTTGAATATCCTGAGAGATAGTTTCTAATAATTTTAGTTGACGGTTATTGTCAAGTTCGCTCATTACATCGTCAAGCAACAAAATAGGCGTTTCCTTCGTAGTGCTTTCTATTAACTTGATTTCAGCTAGTTTCAGTGATAAAACAAGACTGCGATGCTGACCTTGACTACCAAAGTTGGCATCCATCTGGTTGATAAAAAAAGCAATATCATCACGATGGGGACCAACACCTGTATTTTTTTTGAATAGGTCGCGTTTACGGCTGTTTAATAAGGAAGAGCGGTAAGTTTCTTCTAAATTGTCAATTTTGTGTAAAGGAATAGACGACAGATACTTGACAGTCAATTTTTCCAGATTTTGAGAGATGTCCCAGTGCTTGTCTTGAGCAAAACTTTCTAATTTTTGCAAAAAATCCAACCGATGCTTTATGACACGACAGCCATAGTCAACCAGCTGTTCATCAAGGACAGTCAAGAAAGTTTCGTCAACTTTATCATTAGCTTTCAGATAGGAATTGCGTTGTTTAAGGACATGATTATAATTGGATAAATCTGATAGATAGACAGGCTTGATTTGTCCAAGCTCAATGTCTATAAATTTACGACGTAGACTGGGGGAGCCTTTAATCAGCTGTAAATCTTCAGGAGCAAACAGGACAACATTCATAGTTCCAATGTAGTCTGATAATTTACTTTGTTTCAAGTGGTTGACTTTTGTGATGCGACCTTTTGGTGTCAAGTTAATGTCAAGGGGAACTTTACCAGTCTTTTTTTCTAAGATGCCAGAAACAAGGAGGTCATTTTCTGTAAAATGAATCAGATCCTTATCTGAGCATGTACGGTGGCTTCTTGTCAAGGCTAGGAAATAAATAGCTTCTAAAATATTGGTTTTACCTTGTGCGTTCTGGCCTAGAAAGACATTTAAGCCAGGATGGAAGTCAATATCAGCTTCCTGATAATTTCGGAAATGCTTGATTTTTAATGATTGCAGCCACATGATTAGATACCAGGGAAGCGAACAGGGCTTTTAGTAGTTTTCTGCTTTTTAGGTACCCCTGTATTCTTACGCTTTTCTTTTTTAGAAATCTGCGATTTTTTTAATTCCTTGTTCATGGCTTTGACAAGTTCAGCAACTCGTTTTTTTTCTGCGATTTCTTTCTGGTGTTGCAGAATTTCTTCTTGACTAGGAGCTGTCAGATTAATTTCAATTCCTTGCTCGGGAAGAGAAATCCTGTCATTGACACGGAGTTTTTTTCCCCGGCGGTTTTCTGGCTCACCGTTAAAAAGAACTGGATATTCACTTAGAAATGTTTTAATTGCTCCGCCGCTTTGGATAATTCCTGTTTCTTTTAAAAGGGCTTGTAGCGTGATGTAGTCATCAAATAATTTATATTCCATATTTCACCTCAACCCTGTCATTATACCATATTTGTTAGTAAAAAGTGCTGAGGTGCTTTGGATAAAATTCGGAAATTTTCTCCTGTTATCAGAAAACGTTTTAATCAGCAAAAAGCTTGGTAGAACAAACAAATCAGAGGCATTTCATGATATAATAGTAGTCTATATTATTCAGTATGAGGGGCGTCATGGAAATCACTAAAGGAGTTCGTCTCCATTTTATTCAATCAGAAAAATTTAAAACAAACAAAATTAGGGTTCGTTTTTCAGCGCCTATGTCCAAAGAAACAGTAGCTGGTCGGGTTTTAACAGCCAGTATGCTAGAAACTGTCAATGCGGTTTATCCTACTTCGCAGGCCTTCAGGGAACGTTTGGCCAATTTGTATGGAGCTGATTATTCTACGAGTCTTTCAAGGAGAGGATTGGTCCATTATTTAGATATCAATCTTTCTTTTGTGCGGGATAAATTTTTGAGTCGTAAGAATGTCCTGACAGATGCCATGCTTGATTTTTTGAAAGCCAGCTTGTTTTCTCCATTGGTAAGTCAGGACGCTTTTGATGAATCTGCTTTTGAAATTGAGAAGAAAAATATCTTGAATGATTTGGAAGCTGAAATTGAGAATCATTTTTATCATGCTCATCGAGAATTAGACAAACTCTTTTATGAAGAAGAGGAAATGCAGATGCCTCGTGTTGGGACGATTGAATTAATCCAGAAAGAGACAGCTGCAAGCAGTTTTGCTGCTTTTCAGCAGATGCTTCAGGAAAATCAGATTGACTTTTTCTTTATTGGGGACTTTAATGAAGTGGCTGTTCGGGAGAAAATTCAATCTTTCAATTTTGCACCTCGTCAGCAAGAACTTCAGTTAGTTTATCAGCAAGAATATTCCAATGTTTTGCGAGAAGGACTGGAGCAGAAAGATGTCCATCAGTCAATTATTGAGTTAGGCTATCACTTCCCTATTCAGTACGGAGAGAGTGAGCACCTGCCTTTGGTCGTTTTAAATGCTTTGCTAGGTGGCTTTGCCCATTCGAAATTATTTGTCAATCTTCGTGAAAAGGAAGGGCTGGCTTATACAATTTCTAGCAATTTTGATATTTTTTCAGGAATGATGCGGATTTACGCTGGTATTGACCGCAGTAATCGGACCAGAACAATTGCTTTAATCAACCGACAGATTCTTGATTTGAAGCGCGGGAATTTTAGTCAGGAAGAACTGAATCAAACCAAGAAAATGCTGAGAAATTCAGTATTGTTAGCTCAGGATCGACAGAATACAATCTTAGAGAGAGCTTATATGTCTTCTGTTTTAGGGAACAAATTCTTATCTCTTGAAGCTTGGCTGGAAGCTTTGGAACAGGTTCGTAAGGATGATATTATCAAGGCAGCTGGTCAGTTGAAATTACAAGCTATTTACTTTATGGAAGGAAAATAATGCAGGGAGAAGTGCTAGAAAAAATCAATTATTCAGCAGTAGGAGAAACTGTCTATCAGACAGTATTAGCAAACGGTTTGCGTGTTTTTCTTCTGCCTAAAAATGATTTTAATGAAACTTATGGGATTATCTCAACTAATTTTGGTTCAGTGGATACTGGGATTGTTTCACGTGAAACCAAGCAGATCACTCAATATCCGGCTGGAATAGCTCATTTTTTGGAACATAAGCTTTTTGAAGGCCCGCAAGGAAAGGATTTGCTGCTTGAATTTACTAAGCTAGGGGCTGAGAGTAATGCCTTTACAAGCTTTACTCGGACCAGCTATCTGTTTTCTGCAACGGATAACATTTCAGAAAATCTACAGCTTTTGCAAGAACTGGTGCATCGGGCTGATTTCACAAAAGAATCTATTTTGCGGGAACAGGATATTATCGGCCAAGAAATTGAAATGTATCAGGATAATCCAGATTATCGTCTCTTTTTTGGAGCCTTGGCCAATCTCTATCCTCAAACACCTCTGGCAGAAGACATTGCAGGAACGAAAGAGTCCATCTCTGAGATTACCGTCGAAAATTTGAAGGAAAATTTCAAGAACTTTTATCATCCTTCTAATATGACTTTGTTTGTAATTGGTAATTTTGATTTGGAACAGATAGCTGCAGAGATTGCTGAACAGCAGGAAAAACTAGTTTTTCCTGAGAGCTCTGAACCGATTGAAAAAATTCCTGTTACCCTTCACCCAGTGGTATCAACGGATATCTACCGAATGGAGGTGGCTAGTCCAAAACTGGCAGTTGGGATTCGAGGTACAGACTCTGTTGATGAATCGGAGTTGTATCGCTATAAAATCACTTTGAAACTTTTATTTGCCATGATGTTTGGCTGGACTTCCAAGCGTTTCCAATCCCTCTATGAAAGTGGGAAAATGGATAATTCTTTAACGCTGGAAGTGGAAGTAGAAAAAGATTTTCACTTTGTCATGCTGACGATGGATACTCAGGAACCGGTGGGACTTTCTCATCAATTTCGTTCAGCCATCAAGAATTTTGACAAGGATCCGGATGTGACAGAAGAGCATTTGGATACGATTAAAAGCGAGATGTTTGGTGATTTTCTGCACGGTTTAAACTCGCTTGAGTATATTGCAACCCAATATGAACCGCATTTGACGGGTGAGAATCTGTTTGATTTGCCGAAAATTTTACAGGACATCAGCTTGAATGATGTGATAAAACTAGGTCATCGATTTATCGATCAGTGTGATATGACAGATTTTACTATTTTTCCAAAATAATTCCAGAATCGTTTTTAAAATTTTGTTAAAATAGTGAAGAATAGAAATAAGGGAAAAGTACGTATGAGAAAAAAAACGATAGGAGAAGTGTTGAAGCTTGCCCGGACCAATCAAGGGCTGAGCTTAGAGGAATTGTCAAAAAAGACAGATATCCAGCAGGATTTGCTGGAAGCGCTGGAACGAAATGACTATGATTTGCTTCCTAGTCCTTTCTATGCACGTAGCTTCTTGCGGAAATATGCTTGGGCTGTAGATTTGGATGAATCCATTATTTTGGAGGCTTACGAAGCTGGTGAGATGATAGTTTTTGATGAAGTGGCACTGGCAGCAGATGAGGAATTCAGGAGCAGAAAAAATAAAAATAAAAGCTCTTTTCTGCCCTTGTTCTATTTTCTCTTGTTGGCTTCAGCTATTGCTGCTTTCGTGGCATACTATATCTGGAGCTATGCTCATACTAATTCGGTAAGTTTTAAAGCATCTGACAACAACTATAGTCTGGTTTCCTCTACAAGCACTAACAGTCAGAAGAGTTCCTTTTCTTCAGCTGATTCTAAGTCAGTTTCTTCCTCGGCTAGCAAGTTGACAGTTAGTGGAAGCGGAGATAATTTGACTGCTGAGTACAGCGGAGCAAGTCAGCCTGTCAAAGTGACCGTTTCTGTGGAGCAAACGACCAATTTGGTAAGCATAAGCGATTCAGAACTAGCCGAAGGCGTCACCTTATCTCCTGAAAAATCAAGCCAGACGGTTGCTCTTGAGCCAGGCAATAAGTATCTTATAACGTTAGCACCTGTTAAAGGAGCAACTGTGACGATAGAGGGACAAAAACTAGATACTTCGGCTTTGACTAGCGATAGTGGAACCATTAGTTTGAACATTACGAAAGGATAAAAACGAAGGGAATACCATGAAAAAAGAAAATATTCCAAACGCCTTAACTCTTGTTAGAATTGCTTTAATCCCTGTATTTGTTGTGATTTTAACATTCGGTCATTCTTATCCCATGCATATCTTAGCAGCTTTTATCTTTGCTTTTGCCAGTATAACTGATTATCTAGATGGTTATTTGGCTCGAAAGTGGGAAGTAGTAACAAATTTTGGCAAATTTGCTGATCCCATGGCTGATAAGCTTTTAGTGATGTCTGCTTTTATCATGTTAATCGAGATGAAAATGGCTCCTGCCTGGGTTGTGGCTATTATTATTTGCCGGGAATTGGCAGTAACAGGTCTGCGCTTGCTTCTAGTGGAAACAGGCGGTACAGTCTTGGCGGCTGCTATGCCTGGTAAAATCAAGACCTTCACGCAGATGTTTGCTATTATTTTTCTACTGATTCATTGGACTCTCTTAGGGCAAATCCTTTTGTATATCGCTTTAATCTTTACGATTTATTCTGGATATGACTACTTCAAGGGAAGTGCCTATCTCTTTAAAGATACCTTTAAATAATATGGAAAATATCATCGAAGTAAGAAATCTTAAGTACAAATACGATAGTGAGTCTGAGAATTACACTTTAAACGATGTCTCCTTTCAGGTAAAAAAAGGGGAATGGCTGTCTATTGTCGGTCATAATGGCAGTGGAAAATCAACCACTGTTCGTTTGATTGACGGTCTTTTAGAAGCGGAAAGCGGAGATATTATTATCTCAGGCGATAAGCTAACAGCTGAAAATGTCTGGGAAAAACGCAGACAGATTGGCATGGTATTCCAAAATCCAGATAATCAGTTTGTCGGTGCAACTGTAGAAGACGATGTAGCCTTTGGTTTGGAAAATCAAGGGCTGGACTATGATCTGATGGTAGAGCGAGTCCAGCAGGCATTAGAGCTTGTCGGCATGCAGGATTTTAAGGAGCGTGAACCAGCTCGTCTTTCCGGAGGCCAGAAACAGCGGGTAGCTGTTGCAGGTGTGGTAGCTCTGAGACCGGATATTATTATTTTGGATGAAGCAACTAGCATGCTGGATCCAGAGGGACGTTTGGATCTTATCCAGACCGTGAAAAAAATTAAAGATAGTAATCAGCTGACCGTCATTTCTATCACTCATGACCTGGATGAAATAGCCTTAAGCGACCGTGTTTTGGTCATGAAAGAGGGTCAGGTTGAATCTACCGCTACCCCGAGAGAACTTTTTTCTCGAGAAGATTTAGAAGAGCTAGGATTGGATCAGCCATTTGTTAATCAGGTAAAGACGGCTTTGCGTCAGTCAGGGCTTCCTCTGCCAGACTCTTACTTAACAGAAAAAGAATTGCAGGATCAACTATGGGCATTACTCTCAAAAATGTAAGTTATACTTATCAAGCTGGCACCCCTTTTGAGGGACCAGCGCTTTTTGGGGTGGATTTGGAGATAAAATCCGGCAGCTATACCGCTCTTATCGGCCATACAGGCAGCGGTAAGTCAACCATTCTCCAGCTTTTAAATGGCTTGCTGGTTCCCAATCAGGGCAGTGTTGAAGTAGGCAGTACAGTCATCACAGCTGATTCCGTCAATAAAGACATTAAACAGGTACGCAAGAAGGTCGGTCTGGTCTTTCAATTTCCAGAAAGTCAAGTTTTTGATGAAACAGTTTTGAAAGATGTGGCTTTTGGTCCTCAGAATTTTGGTGTTTCTAAGGAAGAAGCGGAAGCTTTGGCGCGTGAAAAGCTGCACTTAGTCGGAATTTCTGAGGATTTGTTCAATCGCAGTCCTTTCGAACTTTCTGGTGGCCAGATGCGCAGGGTGGCCATAGCAGGTATACTGGCTATGGAGCCTGATATCTTGGTTTTGGACGAGCCGACAGCAGGACTTGATCCATCTGGTCGAAAAGAACTGATGAGGCTCTTTGAAGAGCTGCATCGTGCCGGTATGACCATTGTTTTGGTAACACACCTAATGGATGATGTAGCCAACTTTGCTGATACAGTCTATGTTTTAGATAAGGGCAGAGTAGTCAAGAGCGGTCAGCCTGCTCAGGTCTTTCAGGATTTGGATTTTATGGAGAGTATTCAATTGGGTGTTCCTAAGATTACAAAATTTGCTCACGAATTGGCGGAGAAAGGGATGAATTTCTCGCATTATCCTATTACAATTGAAGAATTCAAGGAGATCTTGCATGGATAAGTTGATTTTAGGTCGCTATATTCCCGGAAATTCAATTATCCATCGTTTGGATCCGCGGAGCAAGTTGCTGGCGATGTTTCTTTTTATTCTATTAATTTTCTGGGCTAATAATCTTGTGACTAATCTGCTGTTGTTTGTTTTCGTTTTTAGTTTGGTCTTGCTGTCCAAGGTTCCTTTGAAGTTCTTTTTAAAGGGTATCCAGTCCATGGTTTTTATCATAGCTTTTACTACCTTGTTCCAGCTGTTTTTGACCTCGGGAGGAGCCACAATCTTTCGATTCGCTTTTGTCAGAATTACAGAACTAGGACTGTCACAGGCTGGCATTATTTTTAGCCGATTTATTCTGATTATTTTCTTTTCTACTCTTCTGACTCTGACAACGACGCCCTTAAGCTTGTCCGATGCGGTTGAGTCTTTGCTGAAACCTCTGAAGGTTTTCAAGGTGCCAGCACATGAGATTGGCCTGATGCTCTCTATGAGCCTGCGCTTCGTTCCAACTTTAATGGATGATACTACTCGGATTATGAACGCCCAGAGGGCGCGTGGTGTTGACTTTGGTGAGGGAAAGCTTGTTCAAAAGGTTAAATCTATTATTCCCATTCTAATCCCTTTGTTTGCTTCTAGTTTTAAAAGGGCAGATGCTCTAGCTATTGCCATGGAAGCACGTGGCTATAATGGAGGTGAAGGTCGGACACGTTTTCGCCGATTAGCATGGAAAAGAAATGACAGCTTGGCTATTATTAGCTTACTTATATTAGGTATTCTACTTTATATATTGAAAAACTGATCTGCTGTTTAAAGTGTTTTTAGAGAATAGTATAAGTTAAACTTGTCTATTTTTTGCTTGGTCAAAGAAAATATTTGGCAAAAAAGCTGTAAAAGTCTGTTTTTAACGTCTAAACTAAATGTTCTTGTAACGTTTGACTTGGTAATGTAACTTTTTGGTAATATTTTATGTGTAAGATAGTATTATCACCGAAAGGAGAATTACATTTTAATGAACAAAAAAACAGCAAAATGGACTTTAACAGGTGCAGTCGCTGCAGCGGCTTTCTTGGTTTCAGGTATTGCAAATGCTGAGACCTATACAGTTGAAGCCGGTGATACTTTATCAGCTATTGCTAACGAAAAAAATACAACTCTTGAGAAATTAGTAGAGTTAAACAAGATTGCAGATCCAAATCATATCCGTGTTGGTCAAATCTTGGAACTTGGAAATAGTGCCAAAACGTCTGAAACAAGCGTAGCAGCAACTGCAACTCCCGTAAATAATTATGCAGCACCTGCAGCAACAGCTAATTCAGCAGCAACTTCAGGGGGCCTTGTACTTAGCAATGGTAATACCGCTGGTGCAACTGGTTCTTATGCAGCATCACGTATGGCAGAAATGACAGGTGTTCCTGCATCAACTTGGGAAGCTATCATTGCCCGTGAATCAAATGGTCAAGTAGATGCTTACAACCCTTCAGGTGCTAGTGGTCTTTTCCAAACAATGCCAGGTTGGGGCTCAACTGCTACTGTTGATGATCAAATCCAATCAGCATATAGTGCCTACAGTGCTCAAGGGCTTTCAGCTTGGGGCTATTAAGATAGAAACTAAAAAACCACAGATTTCTGTGGTTTTTTAGTTTACATTACATAAAGTTGACAATTTATAAGCAGAAAATGATAGTGTAGATAAAGATTTAAAGGTAACAATCTTATCTAGATTGACAAATGTGTAAAGTTATAAAAAGTGTTCGTTCAATATTTTTAAAATATGCTTGGGAGAATTAGCCAGCAAATCTGCTCCATTTTCTAGTAACTCTCTTTGGCTGCCAAAGCCCCAAAGAACTCCTAGAGTTGAGATTCCTACTTCTTTACCGCCAATTATATCAAACTTTGTATCACCTATAATTATGGTTTCTTCTGGATTTGCATCTAGTGTTTGCAGAGCTCGGCGCAGAACATCTGCTTTGTGAAATGAATCTGGCAGTGAGCCAAAAATATCATCAAATTGCTCAGAGATAGCTAGATTTGCTAATAGATCTTGTGCTGTGGGTTGATTTTTACTCGTTGTTACATAAATCTGATAGCCAGCTTCTTTTAACTGTGTCAGCAATTCAGGTATCCCCTCATAGAGGCGGACGCCCCAGATGCCTTTTTCCTTATAGAAGCTGCGATAATAGTTAATCGCTTCTGGGACTTGGCTTTCTTCAAGAACGGTGGCGAAGCTTACTTCCAGAGGCGGCCCCATAAAACTTTTTATAATACTTTCTTCAGGACACTCTTTTCCAAGTTGTTTAAAACTGTATTCAAAGGATTTTTGGATGCCCTTTGAACTGTCAACTAGGGTTCCATCCAAATCAAAGAAGATATATTTCAAATGGCTCATCTTGTCTCCTTGTTTACTATCTAGTAAATCTACTTGACAAATTTGTCAAGGTTATTCTCCAAAGATTTCTTTTGAAAGTTTGCGGCCTGTAGGTGTTGTAGCTAGACCGCCTTCAGCTGTTTCTCTGAAAGCAGTAGGCAGGCTTGACCCGACTTGATACATGGCGTCAATGACTTCGTCAACAGGAATTTTAGATTCGATTCCCGCAAGAGCCATATCAGCTGCAATAAAGGCGTAACTGGCTCCCATAGCATTTCGCTTGACACAAGGCACTTCCACTAGACCAGCTACTGGATCACAAATCAAACCCAGCATGTTTTTGATGACAAAACAAATAGCTTGACTAGCTTGAAAAGGTGAGCCTCCAGCAGCCAGAACTAAAGCAGCTGCACTCATAGCTGAAGCGGAGCCGACCTCAGCTTGACAGCCACCTTCAGCTCCCGAAATTGAGGCGTTATTAGCAATGACTAGGCCAAAAGCGCCTGCAGCTAATAGAAAGTTTAGCTGCTCTTCTTCTGATAGGCCTAATTTTTCAATGGCTGATGTAAGGACAGCAGGCAGACAGCCAGCGCTACCGGCTGTTGGTGTAGCACAAACCAAGCCCATTTTAGCATTATGCTCATTGACAGCAATAGCATTTTTTGCAGCAGTCAGCACAGTGTGGTCTGATAAAGCCTTTCCTGACTGGATATAGTGGTCAAGTTTTGCTGCGTCACCGCCAGTCAATCCACTGCGAGACTTGCTCTCATCAAGTCCAAGAAGGACAGAGGCTTTCATGACTTCCAGATTGCGATGCATCAGTCGCAGGACTTCATCTCTTTCACGACCAGTTAATTCATACTCGGTAGCAATCATCAATTCAGCAACATTTCCTTGGTAATCCAAGTCAGCTTGCTCTACCAATTCTTTGATGGAATAAAACATATTTTCTCCTATTTAAAGAAATTCACATTGTGCAGATGAGGAATATTACGGATTTCTTCAATAGCTTCTTCACAGCTACGGCTGTCAACTTCAATAATCATAATCGCTTTTTCTCCAGCCTTCTCACGGGTGACATTCATCTGAGCTATATTGATATTGTAGCGTGACAGAGCTTCGGTGACATGGGCAATCATACCAGGGACATCCTGGTGGACAATAATGATGGTCGGAGTATTCATGCTCAGAGATACTGAAAAGCCATTCAACTCTGTTACTTGAATGTTGCCTCCACCGATAGAGACTCCAGTCACACTGATCGTTTTATGGTCATTTTTGACTGTAATCTTTGTCGTATTTGGGTGAGGTGCATTGCTATCTTTTTGAATGGTCCAGACAATCTTGATACCGCGTTTATAGGCAATTTCAAGGCTGTTAGGAATCTCTGGATCATCTGTATCCATACCTAAAATCCCTGCTACAAGAGCCAAGTCAGTTCCGTGACCTCGGTAAGTTTTGGCGAAAGAGTTAAAGAGCTGGAACTCTACCTCTGTTGGCTCATCGTTAAAAATAGAGGAGACAATTTTTCCAATACGGACGGCACCTGCCGTATGGCTGCTTGATGGACCTATCATCACAGGTCCGATAATATCAAAAACAGATTGAAATCTTAGTGAAGTCATGATTTCTCCTTGCAGCTTATTTATTATTTTCATTATAACAAAGTTAAGGGCTTTCTGCTGATTTTTTGAATGAATTAAAAGTGGATATTATAAAAGTTTGTTAGAGAAGAAAGTAAACGAGAAAATCAATAACTTTACAACGTTGTAAATATTCTTTACAGTTGATAATTCTAGCTGAATTTCTGATTTGTTTTCCTAGTCCTTTCATGCTATAATAGGGCTTGCTCAAGCGACCTTCAATCGTTGAAAGCACAGCACGACCTTCAATCGTGAAATAACGAAAAGATTGGAGAACACAATGAGTGATAACTCTAAGATTCGTGTCGTTGTTGGTATGAGCGGAGGTGTTGATTCATCAGTAACTGCCTTGCTCTTGAAAGAGCAAGGTTACGATGTAATTGGCATCTTCATGAAAAACTGGGACGACACAGATGAATTTGGTGTCTGCACAGCCACAGAAGACTACAAGGATGTAGCTGCTGTTGCAGATCAGATTGGCATTCCTTACTACTCTGTCAACTTTGAGAAAGAGTACTGGGATCGCGTTTTTGAATACTTCTTGGCGGAATACCGAGCTGGTAGGACTCCAAATCCAGATGTCATGTGTAACAAGGAAATCAAATTTAAAGCCTTTCTTGACTATGCCTTGACACTGGGTGCAGATTACGTTGCAACGGGTCACTATGCTCAGGTGAAGAGAGACCAAGATGGCTTGGTTCACATGCTGCGTGGCAAGGACAACAATAAGGATCAGACTTACTTCCTAAGCCAACTATCACAGGAACAACTGCAAAAGACTATGTTTCCTCTGGGTCATTTAGAAAAACCAGAAGTTCGAGCAATTGCTGAAAGAGCTGGTTTAGCTACAGCTAAGAAAAAAGACTCGACAGGTATTTGCTTCATTGGTGAGAAGAATTTTAAAGAATTTCTGAGTCAATATTTACCAGCCCAGCCGGGTCGCATGATGACCTTGGAAGGCCGAGATATGGGCCAGCATGCTGGCTTGATGTATTATACTATTGGCCAGCGAGGTGGTCTTGGAATTGGTGGTCAGCACGGGGGAGATAATGAGCCTTGGTTTGTGGTTGGAAAAGATCTCAGCCAAAATATTCTTTATGTCGGTCAGGGCTTTTACCATGACAATTTGATGTCAACCAGCCTTGACGCTAGTCAGGTTCATTTCACAAAAGAAATGCCAGAAGAATTTACTATGGAATGTACAGCTAAGTTCCGTTATCGTCAGCCGGATTCCAAGGTGACAGTTACTGTAAAGGGTGACAAGGCAGTTGTCAACTTTGATAAACCACAAAGGGCTGTTACTCCAGGCCAAGCAGTCGTCTTCTATGATGGAGATGAGTGCCTGGGTGGAGGCTTGATTGACAGAGCTTATAAGAATGGTCAAGTCTTGCAGTACATTTAGATTGACAATTCAGCTCAATCTGCTAAAATAAGATAAGCAATACCTATGATGGTCAAAGCTCATGGATGTTGCAGGCTTTTTTGTCCTGCACTTCTAGAGACTTGGCCTTTTTTGGTGAAAAAATGAAGGAAAAAGAAATGTCACACAATTTTACTGAAAGTTATGATATTATCGTGATTGGAGCAGGGCATGCTGGGGTTGAGGCATCGCTTGCTGCTAGTCGAATGGGTTGTAAGGTTCTTTTGGCAACCATCAATATTGAGATGCTGGCTTTTATGCCCTGTAATCCCTCTATAGGAGGCTCTGCGAAAGGCATTGTCGTTCGTGAAGTAGATGCTTTGGGCGGAGAGATGGCCAAGAATATTGACAAGAGCTATATCCAGATGAAAATGCTCAATACAGGCAAAGGACCTGCTGTTCGAGCTCTTCGGGCGCAGGCGGATAAAGAACTTTATTCCAAAGAAATGCGGAAGACTGTTGAAAATCAAGAAAATCTGACTCTACGGCAAACCATGATTAATGAAATCTTAGTAGAAGATGGTAAGGTCATTGGGGTTAAGACAGCGACCCATCAGGAGTATGCGGCTAAAGCCGTCATTGTTACGACTGGAACAGCCTTACGGGGAGAAATTATCATTGGTGATCTCAAGTATTCATCTGGCCCTAATCACAGTCTAGCAGCCATTCCTTTAGCTGATAATCTGCGTGATCTAGGTTTTGAAATTGGTCGTTTTAAAACCGGAACGCCTCCGCGTGTTAAGGCGTCATCTATCAATTATGATGTGACCGAGATTCAGCCAGGTGATGAAAAGGCCAATCATTTCTCTTACACGTCTCGTGATGAGGACTATGTGAAAGATCAAGTGCCTTGCTGGTTGACTTATACCAATGCAGAAAGTCACGAAATTATCCAAAATAACCTGCACCGGGCTCCTATGTTTTCAGGTATCGTTAAGGGTGTGGGCCCTCGCTATTGCCCGTCAATCGAGGATAAGATTGTCCGTTTTGCGGATAAGGAACGCCACCAGCTTTTCTTAGAACCTGAGGGTCGTGATACAGAAGAAGTTTATGTGCAGGGGCTGTCAACCAGTCTGCCAGAAGATGTACAAAAGGACTTGGTTCACTCTATCAAAGGTTTAGAAAATGCTGAGATGATGCGGACAGGCTATGCCATTGAGTACGATATGATTATGCCCCACCAGTTGCGGGCAACCTTAGAAACCAAGAAAATTTCAGGACTCTTTACAGCAGG
Source organism: Streptococcus sanguinis (assembly GCF_050223295.1). Lineage (GTDB taxonomy): Bacteria > Bacillota > Bacilli > Lactobacillales > Streptococcaceae > Streptococcus > Streptococcus sanguinis_X. Next base: position 2,357,021 of record NZ_CP071424.1, on the reverse strand, counting down.
GCAGACCAATGGAACATCTGGTTATGAAGAAGCTGCAGGTCAAGGGATTATCGCTGGGATTAATGCGGCCTTGAAAATCCAAGGTAAGCCGGAGTTGATCTTGAAGCGCAGTGATGGTTACATTGGAGTCATGATTGATGATTTGGTGACCAAGGGGACCGTAGAACCCTATCGACTTTTGACCAGCCGAGCTGAATACCGTTTGATTCTCCGCCATGACAATGCTGACATGCGTTTGACAGAGATGGGACGGGAAATTGGTCTGGTAGATGATGAGCGCTGGGCTCGTTTCGAGATTAAAAAGAATCAATTTGACAACGAGATGAAGCGTTTGGAATCTATCAAACTAAAGCCTGTTAAGGAAACAAACGCTAAGGTAGAAGCGCTTGGCTTTAAGCCTCTGACGGATGCAGTGACTGCCAAAGAATTTATGCGGCGTCCGGAAGTATCTTACCAAGATGTAGTTCAGTTCATTGGTCCGGCGGCAGAGGAGCTTGATGAAAAGATTATCGAGCTGATTGAGACAGAGATTAAGTACGAAGGCTATATTTCCAAAGCTCTTGATCAGGTTGAAAAGATGAAGCGCATGGAAGAGAAGCGGATTCCAGCAAATATTGACTGGGATGATATTGATTCGATTGCGACAGAAGCGCGGCAAAAGTTCAAGAAAATTAATCCAGAAACGATTGGTCAGGCAAGTCGTATTTCTGGTGTCAATCCAGCAGATATTTCTATTTTGATGGTTTACTTAGAAGGCAAGTCCAGAAGCATTTCTAAAAATCAAGCGAAGTAACTCTTGTAAAAGGCTGAGTTTCCTTTGGGAAGCAGCCTTTTTGTGTAAATTTACAAGGGGTTGACAAGATTGTAAACTTTGAAAGACTATTTTTCGCTTCCTTTACCCTTCTTAAATGCTTTACTTATTGGGAGAAATTCGCTTTTTTCTAGGATTTATGGTAAAATGGCGGAATAAGAGGTCTATGATGAAAAAATTTCGTTTTGCCCCAATTCACTTGGCGATGGCGGGTCTAATTTCCTTTATAATCTTAGCCATCTGTCTGAGGCTTTTTGGTGATAGTTTGGCCATGCTAGCTGCTCTCATGCTTGTGCTGGCTCTTTTGATTGTGCTTTTTATCCAGCAACAGAGAGTATCCGAGCTAGATGAGATTGAGCAGATTCATTATGTCAATCATCAAGCAGAAGGAAGCCTCGCTTCCTTGCTGGATAAGATGCCAGTTGGTGTCATTAAAATCAGTGAAGATAGTGGTGATGTAGAGTGGTTTAATCCCTATGCAGAACTGATTTTTACAACCGAAGATGGTGATTTTGATGCTGATATGCTCAAGAATATCATGAAGGCTGCCTATTCAGATTCTGGTCATTATGCTACTGTTGGAGACAAGAAATATTCGGTTTACTTGGACCGTGCATCCAGTGTGTTTTATTTTTTTGATGCATCCAATGAATACGAAGCCACCGTTGGTCTGGTAACAACGCGCCCGGTGATCGGGATTATCTCGGTGGATAATTATGATGATTTGGAAGATGTCGTTTCAGACACGGATATCAGTCATATCAATAGCTTTGTGGCTAACTTCGTAGCAGAATTTTCTGAGCAGTTTCACATGTTTTACCGTCGGGTTGGCATGGATCGGTTCTATCTTTTTACCGATTACACAGTGCTGGAACAGCTGATGGAAAATAAATTTTCTATCATTGATCAATTCCGGACGGAAGCTAAAAATCGAGAGCTGTCGCTGACACTCAGTATGGGCTTTTCTTATGGCGATGGCAATCATGATGAAATCGGTCGGGTTGCCCTGCTTAACCTCAACTTGGCTGAAGTTCGTGGCGGGGACCAGGCTGTCGTCAAAGAAAATAATGACAACATGAACCCAATCTTCTTTGGTGGAGGAACGGCGTCAGCTGTTAAGCGCACGCGTACCCGTACTCGGGCTATGATGACTGCAATCTCTGATAAGATTAAGAGTGTGGATCAGGTGTTTGTAGTCGGACATAAAAATCTGGATATGGATGCCTTGGGGTCTTCTCTTGGTATGCAGCTCTTTGCTAGTAATATCATTGAGAAAGCTTATGTGGTCTATGATCCGTCTCAGATGGCTTCTGACATTGAGCGGTCCATTACAAAGCTCAAGCAGGAAGGAGCTGACTATCTGGTTCCGCTTTCTGAAGCAGTAAATATGGTGACCAATCGTTCGCTCTTGATTATGGTTGATCACTCCAAGATATCTCTGACTCTGTCTAAGGATTTCTTTGATCAATTCAGTCAGATTATCGTAGTCGACCACCATCGTCGTGATGAAGATTTTCCCGAAAATGCTGTGATTGCCTATATCGAAAGTGGGGCTAGCAGTGCCAGTGAGTTGGTAACGGAGCTGATTCAGTTCCAGAATTCTAAAAAGAACCGTCTCAGCAAGATGCAAGCCAGCATTCTCATGGCAGGTATCATGCTTGACACCAAAGGATTTTCATCTCGAGTCACTAGTCGGACTTTTGATGTGGCCAGCTATCTGCGGACTCGAGGCAGTGACAGTGTTGTGATTCAGGACATTTCCGCTACGAATTTTGAGGAATATCGTGCGATTAATGAGCTGATTTTAAATGGCAAGAAGATACTGCCTAATGTCATTGTAGCAGCTGGTCCAGAGGAGAATACTTATGATACAGTTGTCATCAGTAAGGCAGCTGATACCATGCTCTCTATGTCAGGAATCGAAGCTACTTTTGTCGTGAGTAAGAATACCAAAGGCTATGTGTCTATTTCGGCTCGCAGTCGCAGCAAGATCAACGTTCAGCGAATTATGGAAAAGCTGGGCGGTGGCGGCCATTTCAATCTGGCAGCAGCTCAAATTGAAGGTAAAACAGTTTCTGAGGTTCTTCAGTCGCTGAATCAAGAAATTATGGACCAAGTCATTAAAGAGGAAGTAATAATAGACGAGGAGAAAAAAGGATGAAAGTAATTTTTTTAGCAGATGTAAAAGGCAAGGGCAAAAAAGGCGAAATCAAGGAAATGCCGACTGGCTATGCTCAAAATTTTCTGATTAAGAAAAACTTAGCCAAGGAAGCAACAGCACAGGCTATCGGTGAACTGCGCGGCAAGCAAAAGTCCGAAGAAAAAGCTCACGCAGAACTAGTGGCAGAAGCTCAAGCTATTAAAGCTAAGTTAGCAGAAGAAGCTACTCTTGTTGAATTTACTGAAAAAGTTGGTCCGGACGGCCGTACCTTTGGCTCTATTACAAGTAAGAAAATAGCAGAAGAGCTGCAGAAGCAGTTTGGTATCAAAATTGACAAACGCCATATTAAGGTGGACTCACCGATTCGCTCCATTGGTCTGATAGATGTTCCAGTGAAAATTTATCAGGATATAACTGGGGTGATTCGTTTGCGGGTTAAAGAAGGATAATAGTGATTTGAAGGAAGGATTTACCGATGGCAGAGATTGATGAACTCCGAGCTCAGCCTCAGGATATTTTAGCGGAGCAGTCCGTCTTAGGAGCCATTTTCATTGATGAGAGCAAACTGGTCTTTGTTCGTGAGTATATCGAACCTGCTGACTTCTTTAAGTATGCCAATCGCTTGATTTTCAAGGCTATGATTGACTTGGCTGACCGCGGCGATGCCATTGATGCAACGACTGTTCGCAATATTTTGGACAGTCAGGGTGACTTGCAGAATATCGGCGGTCTCAGCTACTTGGTGGAAGTGGTCAATTCTGTGCCAACCTCTGCCAATGCTGAATACTATGCTAAAATCGTTGCAGAAAAGGCCATTCTAAGGCGGCTGATTTCGCGTTTGACAGAGTCTATCAATCAAGCCTACGATGGTGACCGGCTGTCAGAGGAAATTATCGCCGGAGCTGAAAAAGCCCTGATTGATGTCAGTGAGACGGCCAATCGCAGTGGCTTTAAAAATATCCGTGATGTGCTGAACCTTAACTTTGGCAATCTGGAGGCTCGGTCTCTGCAGACATCAGATATCACCGGAATTGCGACTGGCTATCGTGAGTTGGACAAGATGACGACTGGTCTGCATGAGGAAGAATTAATCATTTTGGCGGCCCGGCCAGCGGTCGGAAAGACAGCCTTTGCCCTTAATATTGCTCAGAATATCGGAACCAAGCTGGATAAGACTGTGGCCATTTTCTCTCTGGAAATGGGGGCGGAGAGCTTGGTGGACCGGATGCTGGCTTCAGAAGGGGTGATTAATTCTCATTCCATTCGTACGGGGCAACTGACAGATGAAGAGTGGCAAAAATATACCATTGCGACAGCTAATCTGGCTAACGCTAGTATCTATATTGATGATACACCAGGGATTCGGATTACAGAGATTCGCTCGCGGGCTCGAAAACTGGCACAGGAAACGGGTAATCTAGGGCTGGTCTTGATTGACTATCTGCAGCTGATTACAGGAACGGGTCGTGAAAACCGCCAGCAAGAGGTTTCGGAAATTTCCCGACAGTTGAAAATCTTGGCGAAGGAGCTCAAGGTACCAGTCATTGCGTTGAGTCAGCTCTCGCGTGGCGTGGAGCAGCGGCAGGATAAGCGACCAGTGCTGTCTGATATTCGGGAATCAGGTTCCATTGAGCAGGATGCGGATATCGTTGCCTTCCTTTACCGGGATGATTATTATGATCGAGCCGGTGAGGAGGAAGAAGGCATTCCCAACAACAAGGTTGAAGTCATTATCGAGAAAAACCGGAGTGGAGCGCGTGGTACAGTAGAGTTAATTTTCCAGAAAGAGTATAATAAATTCTCAAGTATTTCCAAAAGAGAGGACGAATAAAGATGAGTGATGCATTTACAGATGTGGCAAAAATGAAAAAAATCAAAGAAGATATCAAGGCGCATGAAGGACAAATCGTTGAGATGACGCTGGAAAACGGTCGTAAGCGCCAAAAAAGCAAGCAAGGCCGTCTGATTGAAGTCTATCCGTCTTTGTTTATCGTGGAATATTCCAATGAAGGCGGTCAGCCAGGGGAAATCTCCAATACCTATGTGGAGTCTTATACTTATTCTGACATTTTGACAGAAAAGAACCTCATCCGTTATTTTGATGAATAGAAAGGTCCAGTGGGCCTTTTTACTTATATTTGAAGCAATTCCTCAGTCAAATCGACGTATATAGAGGATGATAAGCAAAGAAAACAGGTGGTCATCATGATTAAAAATTTGGTTTTTGATTTGGGCAATGTCTTAATTGAATGGAATTCTGAGAAAATCTTGACATATTTTGAACCTGAGAAAGAGCGGCGGCAGGTTCTTAGGCAGGCCATTTTTGAGTCAGGTGTCTGGCATCAGACAGACAAGGGGGAGCTGAGTTTGAAAGATGCCTGTGAGGGAGTCCAGACTCAGCTAGATGCTTCCTATCATTCTGCCGTTAAGAATATCTTTTATCATTGGTATGAGGTTGTGCATGTTTACAGTGGTTTACAGGAAAGGATTCGGCTATGGTCTGATCAAGGTTATCGAATCTATATCTTGTCAACCACTTGTGAGATTTTTTATCATATTGAAAAAGCTGGTTTGTTGCCCATTTACCCACTGCTGTCGGGCTATATCCTTTCCTCAGAGGTCGGTGTCGTCAAGCCAGAAGTAGAGATTTACCACAAGCTGTTGAAAAAATATGGTCTGGATCCAGTGGAATCCGTCTTCATTGATGATATTCAGGCTAACTTAGATACGGCAGCTGAATTGGGCTTTGAAACCATCTTATCCACAAGCGAGACAGAGAATATCAGGGCTATGGAGACTTTGCTGGCTGCGAAAGGGAAGTTTGACTGATTGATGATCGTTTGCTTTACTTATCGTTGAAAAGGAGTGAGTCCAAGCTCCAACCTTGACATTTGCTGATGATTGCGCTATCATAGTCCTATATATGGGAGTCTGTGTACAGTCTGAGAGGAAGTGTAAGCTTCGACCGCACCTGATCTGGGTAATGCCAGCGTAGGAATCATACCGAAAATAGTGGTATTTGTGCGCCTTTTCCATATACGGAAAAGGCCTTTTCTTTTATCATCTTTATCGATGGTGATATCTTGAAGAATTGCAGTACTAAAATACAGGAAGGGAGGAAAATCGTTCTAATGAAAGCATTACAAAGGCTGATGCGGCAGCAAATCGGTCTCTTAGGTATGCTGGGTGTCCTTGTCATCTGGCAGGTCATGGGCTGGCTCAAGCTCTTGCCCAAGTTTATCCTGCCGACACCTCTGGAAATTGGTCAGGCCTTTATCAGAGATGCTGGCTTTCTAGCAAGTCATAGCTGGGCGACTTTAAAAGTAGCCTTGCTGGGTTTAGTCTTGGGCGTCATCTTGGCCTGTATACTAGCTATACTCATGGACAGTATGAGCTGGCTCAATGATCTAATCTATCCCATGATGGTCGTGGTGCAGACGATTCCGACCATTGCTTTGGCGCCAATCTTGGTTCTCTGGCTGGGTTATGGGATTTTGCCCAAGATTGTTCTCATTATTCTGACGACGACTTTTCCGATTATCGTCAGTATTCTGGACGGTTTTCGGCATTGTGACAGAGACACCTTGACTCTCTTTGAGCTCATGCAGGCCAATCGCTGGCAGATTCTCTGGCATTTTAAGATTCCAGCTAGTCTGCCCTATTTCTATGCGGGCTTGCGTGTCAGTGTTTCCTATGCCTTTATCACGACCGTAGTTTCTGAATGGCTGGGCGGTTTTGAAGGCTTGGGTGTTTATATGATTCAGTCCAAGAAACTTTTCCAGTACGACACCATGTTTGCCATTATCATATTGGTTTCGGTTATCAGTCTTCTGGGGATGAAGCTTGTGGCTGTCAGTGAAAAATATGTCATCAAGTGGAAATAGGAGCTCAGCTCTTCTATTTTCCAAATAAAGAAAAGAGGATAATGATGAAAAAAAGTTATAAAGTCTTGTTGGCAGGTTTGGCTGCTGTGTCAATTGTTGGCCTAGCGGCCTGCAACCAGTCGAAATCTACATCTGAGAGCAAGGGTAAAAAGATTGATTTTATCCTAGACTGGTCACCTAACACCAACCATACCGGCCTTTATGTAGCTCAAGAAAAGGGCTACTTCAAGGAAGCAGGCGTGGATGTGGATATCAAGTTGCCGCCTGAAGATAGCAGTTCGGATTTGATTATCAACGGTAAGGCGCCTTTTGGTATTTACTTCCAGGACTCTATGGCCAAAAAACTGGATAAGGGCGCAGAAATCACAGCTGTTGCGGCTATTGTAGAGCATAATACTTCGGGCATTATTTCCAAGAAGTCGGCTGGTATTAAAAGTCCTAAGGATCTGGCTGGGAAGAAATATGGTACCTGGAATGATCCGGTGGAGCTAGGCATGCTCAAAACTTTGGTTGAAAGCCAAGGAGGTCAGTTTGATGAGGTAGAAAAGGTTCCTAACAACGATTCCAACTCTATTACTCCGATTGAAAATGGCTTGTTTGATGCAGCTTGGATTTATCATGGCTGGGACGGCATCATGGCAGAGACTCAGGGCATGGACACTAATTTCTTTTATATGAAGGACTATGTCAAGGAGTTTGACTATTATTCTCCTGTCATCATTGCTAATAATGACTATCTCAAGAAGAATCCGGACGAGGCGAAAAAGGTCCTGCAGGCTATTAAGAAGGGTTATCAATATGCCATGGAGCACCCTGAAGAAGCAGCGGATATTTTAATCAAGCATGCGCCAGAGTTGAAAAACAAGCGTGACTTTGTCTTGGCTTCTCAAAAATATTTGTCCGAGCAATATGCATCAGATAAGGACAAGTGGGGTCAGTTTGAGGCTAGCCGCTGGAATGCCTTTTACAAATGGGCCAAGGATAAGGGGATCGTGGACAATGACTTGAGTGACAAGGGATTTAGCAACGATTATATAAAATAATGACAGAAATTAAACTTGAAAATGTAAGCTATGCTTATGATGAGCAGCAGATTTTGAAAGATATCAGCCTACAGGTAGAAGCAGGCCAGGTCGTAGCAATTTTGGGGCCTAGTGGAGTCGGGAAAACGACCCTCTTTAATCTAATTGCTGGGATTTTGGAGGTCCAGTCGGGCAGGATTGTCCTAGATGGGCAGGAAAATCCCAAGGGCCGGGTGAGTTATATGCTGCAGAAAGACTTGCTGCTGGAGCACAAGACGGTGCTGGGCAATGTCATCTTGCCCCTGCTAATCCGAAAAGTATCCAAAAAGGAAGCGACGGAGCAGGCAAGTCAGATTTTGAAGGAGTTCGGGCTCTTTGATGTGGCAGACAAGTATCCACATGAGCTGAGCGGGGGGATGCGGCAGCGCGTGGCTCTGCTGCGGACCTATATGTTCGGTCACAAGCTATTTCTTCTAGACGAGGCCTTTAGTGCTCTGGATGAGTTGACCAAGATGGAGCTGCACGCTTGGTATCTGGATATTCATCGTAGGCTGGGTCTGACGACTCTTCTCATTACTCATAGCATCGAGGAAGCTCTGGCTCTCAGCGACCATATCTATATTCTGAAAGATCGGCCTGGGGAAGTCGTTGCAGATCTCCAACTGACTTGGTCAGACAGTGAGGATAAGGAATTGCAGAAGCTGCGATACAAGCAGGAGATTTTGAGGATTTTAGGAGTGTGAAGTAACTGCCTGAATTCCTTTGCTTTAAAGAAACAACTTTAATCAAGCCTTTTGGCTTGATTTTTTGGATGAGCCCCTTTACTTTTGACTTAATTCATGGTACAATAGCCTTTGTGTGAAATAGCAGCAGGAAAGCATGGAGCTCGTCAACAGAACATCAGCTATAAAAAGTAGCCTTAGCTGTTTGGGCGAAAATGTTCTGCACGAATCAGGGCTTTCTAAGTGACTATTTCCTCAAAAATATTTTACAGGAGGACATTTTTATGTCACGTTATACAGGACCATCTTGGAAACAAGCTCGTCGTTTGGGTCTTTCTCTTACTGGTACAGGTAAAGAATTGGCTCGCCGTAACTATGTACCTGGTCAACATGGACCAAACAACCGCAGCAAATTGTCAGAATACGGTTTACAATTGGCTGAAAAACAAAAACTTCGTTTCACTTACGGTGTAGGTGAAAAACAATTCCGTAACTTGTTTGTTCAAGCTTCAAAAATCAAAGAAGGAATCCTTGGTTTCAACTTCATGCTTCTCTTGGAGCGTCGCTTGGATAACGTTGTTTACCGTCTTGGTCTTGCGACTACTCGTCGTCAAGCTCGTCAATTCGTAAACCACGGTCACATCCTTGTTGACGGCAAACGTGTTGATATCCCATCATACCGCGTAACTCCAGGTCAAGTAATCTCAGTTCGTGAGAAATCATTAAAAGTGCCTGCAATCCTTGAAGCTGTTGAAGCAACTCTTGGACGTCCAGCATTCGTATCATTCGATGCTGAAAAATTAGAAGGTTCATTGACTCGCCTTCCAGAGCGCGATGAAATCAACCCAGAAATCAACGAAGCACTTATCGTTGAATTCTACAACAAAATGCTTTAATTTGTATTTGTTCTGAAGTCGGTTTCCCGGCTTCTTTTTTAATATTCTCAGTGAACTAATAAAGCTGATTTTAACTAAAAAGGTTGACGAAAGCTTGAGTTTGCTCAATTTTTTATAACTAAGAGCAAGGAAAAGGAGACCTTTGTTTTGGAAAATTATCTGATTTCTTTCTGCTCCTATCCAATCAGGTGAGACACTCTGTAAAGATTTTTTCCAGCTTTTTTACGGAAGATTTGCTGAAATGGTGTATAATGGGGACAAGACAGAAACAGAAAATTGTATGAAAGGAGTAGCGATGAAGGTTCTAGTGACAGGTGCGACTGGCTTTCTAGGAAAGTATGTTGTAGAAGAGCTAGCTGAACAAGGCTATCAGGTGCGGGCTTTTGGTCGTAATCTGAAGGCTGGTCGGCAGTTAGAGGGTCCTTTAGTAGAGTTTTTTGCTGGTGATTTTACCAGAGAAGAAGAAATTTTTGCAGCCTGCGAAGGAGTGGATGCAGTGGTGCATGCTGGTGCTCTTTCAACGATTTGGGGACCCTGGGAGCAGTTTTATCAGACTAATGTAGTAGGAACCAAGCTGGTTATGGAAGCTTGCCGACATTTTGGAGTGCAAAGACTGGTCTATATTTCCTCCCCAAGTGTTTATGCTGCGGCGCGTGATCAACTCGCTATCAAAGAAGAGGCTGCTCCTCAGGAGAATGAGCTGAATTTCTATATCAAAAGCAAGCTCATGGCTGAGCGGATTGTCGGAAGTTATCCTCAAGTTCCATCGGTTATCTTGCGTCCTAGAGGGCTTTTTGGTATTGGAGATACCAGTATCTTTCCTAGGATTCTGCGCTTGAGCCAAAAATTGGCAATTCCACTCATCAGAAATGGCCAGCAAATGATGGACATGACCTGTGTGGAAAATGTGGCCTTTGCTGTTCGACTGGCTTTGGAAATGCCAGAAGCGCAAGGACAAGTTTACAACATTACCAACGGAGAATCCCGTAGTTTCAAGGATATGCTCGATGAAACTTTAGATGGTTTACAAGTTCGTAAACGTTATATTAAGTTACCTGCTGCTTTTCTATGTCTTCTGGCACAAGGATTTGAAAGCTTTTATCGCTTTTTTAACATTGAAAAAGAGCCACCTCTGACTCTTTACACTTATTACTTAATGCGTTACAGTCAAACGCTGGATATATCAGCAGCGGTAAGGGATTTGGGCTATCAACCCAAGTTGACAATCAGTGAAGGGATTGCAAAATATGTCCAACATTATCGAGAAAATTGAGTATCTTCAGCCTGGGCGCTGCAGCAGTCACTTGCAGCAGATGTTTAAGGGAGTTGCCAAGAAAAAAATGATTTTTCCAGCTGGTGTTTTCCTCTTGAAGCATCGTGAGAAAGGCTATATTCTCTATGACACCGGCTATTCTCCAGCTATTCTGAAGCCCAATTTCAAATACTGGCTTTATGGTCTGGGAACACCTATTGATATGTCAGAAGAGGAGCGTGTAGACCGGCTACTTGAGCAAAAAGGAATTGCACCAGAAGATATTTCTTATGTCATCTTGTCGCACTTGCATCCAGATCACATCGGCGGAGCCGCTTTCTTTCCCAAGGCCCGCTTCATTCTGACCAAGACCGTTTTCAAAACGTATCAGCATGCCAAGCTTAAGGATTTGATTTTCAAGGAATTTCTTCCGCAGGATTTTGAGAGTCGGTTGGAAGTAGTGGAACCTCAGCAGGTCCAAGCAGCATTCCTATATCGCAAGACAGTTGACTTGTTTGGGGATGGCAGCATATATCTGGCTTCAGTTGATGGACATGCTGCTGGTCAAGCTTGTCTCTTTTTACCTGATTATCATCTGTTTATCGGGGCTGATTTGTGCTGGGGCGTGGATCTGTTGCCGTATACGGAGCAGATGCGTTTCTTGCCGTCACTGATCCAAGATAGCAAGGAAGAATACATGGCCGGTGTGGCCTTGCTTCGGCAGTTGCTTGCTGTTGGCTATCAGGTGCTAGTCAGTCATGATCCGGCTGAGAGAGCGGAGCAGATTTTGTATGAAACTAGGAACATTTCTAAAAACCTTTAGCGTCATGCGCTGGGGGTATCGATTTAAGGATCGACAGGCCTTGGAATGCTATCAAATCAAGGCTTTAGCAGCCTATCGGGAATTTCTGCAGCAGGAATCACCTTATTTTAAATCAGGTATTCCAGCAGATTTTAAGATGAATAAGGCCTTCATGATGGAGCATTTCAATGAGCTCAATACTCAGGGACTGGATCGTGATGAGTTGCTAGCTTTGGCCCTAGAGAGTGAGCGGACACGTGATTTCAGTCCCATGATAGGAGAAATTGCTGTCGGCCTGTCTTCTGGGACATCTGGTCACCGAGGTTTATTTGTTACCACTGAAAAGGAGCGCAGTATGTGGGCGGCAGCCATCTTGGCCAAGATGCTGCCTAAAGGCAAACTCTTTGGGCACAAAATCGCCTTCTTTCTTCGGGCAGACAACCAGCTCTATCAGACTGTCAATTCAGGCTTGATTTCTCTGGAATATTTTGATACTTTTCAGGGAGCTGAAGAGCACTTAGAGCGCTTGAATGCTTACCAGCCAACAATTTTGGTGGCACCAGCGTCAATGCTCTTGGAGTTGGCTAAACAAGTCCAGGTAGGGAATTTGAAAATTGCTCCTAGCAAAGTCGTATCAGTGGCAGAAATTTTGGAAGAGCAAGATCGGCAGAGGATTCAAGAAGGATTTGGTCTAAAAAAGGTGGATCAGGTTTACCAAGCGACCGAGGGCTTTCTAGCTTGCACTTGTTTCCATGGGAATCTTCATCTAAACGAAGACATTGTCCATGTAGATAAGCACTACTTGGATGATAGGCGCTTTTACCCAATTATTACGGATTTTAAGCGGACTTCTCAGCCAATTTTTCAATATGAGCTGAATGATATCTTGGTGGAAAATCCTGAACCTTGTCCCTGCGGTTCGGTCTTTACAAGGATTGATAGGATTGAGGGGCGCTCGGATGATATTTTCATTTTTGAAAATGCTGCAGGTCAGTCGGTGGAGGTCTTTCCAGACTTTATCCGCCGTTGTCTGCTCTTAGTTGATGGGATTGGAGAATATCAAGTCGCTCAGAAAAAGGATCGTTCTCTGACCATTGCTATCGAACATCGCAGTCAGCAGCGAGAAGACGAGATTGTCCAGCAGTTTCAAAACTTAGCGACTGATAAGGGCTTTCTTATGTCGGCTATTTCTTTTGAAGATTACCAGCGGGACAGAAGCCGTAAGTTGAAACGCATCTATCGGGCTTAAGAATGCCCCAATTTGGAAAACAGATGAATTGGTGGCTCAAGCGCTTTGGCAGTTTACCTAGTTGCCGAGCAGCCCCAAGTCTGACAAGAAGGAGTTTAATATGACAGCAGTAAAGAATCATATAAAGATTGTTGGTTATGGTACGCATCTACCTAGAAATACTGTGACTTTTAAGGATCAGACCCGTTATCGAGTGGTGGAAAATGAAGAAACCCAGCTTTCCATGGCGGTTAAGGCGATTGAAAAAGCCCTAGAGCAAGCGGGCTTGACAATCAAAGACATCGATTGTATCGTGTCAGCCAGTGCGGTGGGTGTCCAGCCTATTCCTTGTACAGCGGCCCTGATTCATGAGTTGGTAGCCAAGGGCTTGTCCATTCCAGCCATGGATATCAATACGACTTGCACCAGCTTTATCTCGGCTTTGAGTCTCATGTCTCATTTGTTGGAGGCTGGTGAGTATCATAGAATCCTCATCGTGTCCAGTGAGGTTGGAAGTTTGGGTCTCAATCCCAATCAGAAGGAAAGTTTTGAGTTATTCAGTGACGGGGCGGCTGCTTTGATTTTTGAAGCAACAGAGGAAGAAAGAGGGGTCATCTCCAGTCTGCAGCGAACCTGGTCCGAGGGGGCTCACGATACAGAGATTCGTGGTGGTTTGACATCATTCCAGCCTAAGGAGTATTCGGATGCTACCAAGACTCACTACATGTTTGACATGAATGGTAAGAAGATTCTCTTGCTCTCTGCCAGAAAAATTCCGGAAATGTTTAAAGAGTTTAAGGAAAAGAGTGGTCTCAGCCTGTCTGACTTGGATTATATCATTCCGCATCAGGCTAGTCGTGCCCTGCCAATGGTCATGCGCAGCTTGGGCATTCCTGATGATAAATACCTTAATATTGTGCAAGACTATGGGAATATGGTGTCAGTGGCAGTGCCTTTTTCTCTCTGCTATGCTCTGGAGCGCAATCTAGTCAAGGAAGGGGACACCATCGCTCTGATGGGAACAGCAGCTGGTATGACGGTCAATATGCTGGCTATGAAACTATAATGCAATAAAAATAGGGTGTACAGAACCAAAAGAGGTTTTGTACACCCTGTTTAATTTTTCAAAATATCAGAAGAGCCAGAACCCATTGGGTTCCAACAGCTTCTTACAGCATTTTCAAAAGAAATTCTGCTATTTGTTCAGGACTTTCTTTTTTTCCTCTGGCAATCCACATTTGGCAGACACCAAAGAAGGCGTTGGCGAGAAAAACCCTGCTGTATTCTTTTTCAAAATGATTGTAAACACGTCTACTAAAACGGTCCTGCAGACTATCCGCCAGCATCACCTGCAGCTTATGGCGCAGGAAATTTTGGATCTCTTTCGTGCCGTTTTCTGTCAAAAGAGCAGCCAAGAGTGGCTCTAGCTGGAGGAACTGAAAGACCTCTGTAATCGCAGTTTGAATATCTTCTTGATTATTCTCAAAAATGTATCCCAACTGATGAAAGAGGTTTTGCTGATAACGTTCAATCATGTCGTACTTGTCCTTGTAGTGAGTATAAAAACTACTACGGCTGATGCCAGCAGCTTGAGCTAGCTGGACAGTAGTGATATGGTCGAAGGACTGCTTATGCAGTAGTGAAACCATGGCTCTTTCAATAATAGCCTTGGTTTTTCGGCGTTTATTGCTTTCTAACATAAAATCTCCCTTTGAGGCTAAGCCTCAGTCTGCTCTTCAAGCGAATAGCCATCATAGCAAACTACTTTTTCTTTTTCTCCGTGTACTATTATATCAAATGTTTTTCCAGTGGAAAAGAGTTAAATTCCGGAATTAAGCATAGATAGTCAAAATTTTATCTGATTAGGCTTAGTCGACTGGTAAAATAATAAAGCCGAGGCTTAAAGTAAAGTCTCGGCTTTTGTTATGAACATTATTTGAAGTAGAGGTAGTCAGGGTCAGGAGTGACATAAAGTAGCTCGCCTTCCTGTGAGAAGATAATAGAAATCTGTTCATTTTTATAAGAGTAAATTGTATAGGTGTTTTGCAACCTTGATGCTTGAGAAATATCAACTACACCTGCTAAAAAGGCACGCGCTTGTTCGGTACTTATTTTTTGCTCCTGAATCAGTCTTTTAAGATTTTCTAATTCTTTTCTTCAAGTGCTTTGCTTTCAGATGCGAGATCAGTGCTTACTTTCTCTGGTTCTCCCAAAATACTTTTGACTTTTTCTTGAGTATATCCTTTAAATTGAGGAATTTGAGCTTCAAAATCGCCAGATTCATAGGATTGGTAATAAACCTTGGCATTGCCAGTCGCATAAATCTTATCATTCTAACATAATACTGATTTCCTGTGTACCTACCAGTGGAAAAAATTTTTATCTACATGATTGAAAGCTTGAATACAGTAGAACTAACTTATTCCGCTTCCTTGCAATCTTTTTAAACAAAATTGGACATGGTGTCCATTTTTTAAAAAATAAACTTGTAATAATTTTCGATTGGTGTATAATCAATTTTATCGAAATTTGGACACTGTGTATAATTTTAGGAGGTAGACATGTTAAGAGAATGGAAAGCTATTTTAAAAAAGCCGGCTTTTATCATTGTGATGTTAGGGGTCTCTTTGATTCCTGCCTTGTATAACGTTATTTTCTTAAGCTCCATGTGGGATCCATATGGAAAGGTATCAGACTTACCGGTAGCGGTCGTCAATCAGGATAAAGCTGTAACTGCTAGTGGTAAGACCTTGTCTATAGGCGACGATGTTGTTTCCAGCCTCAAGGAAAATAAAAATCTGGATTTTCACTTCGTCAGTAAAGAAGATGCTCAAAATGGTCTGGAAAAGGGTGATTACTACATGGTTGTGACGCTTCCAAGTGATTTATCTGAACGTGCAGCCAGTATTTTGACCGATAATCCTCAGCAAATGAAGATTGACTATCAAACGTCTAGCGGCCACAGTTTTATTGCTGGTAAGATGAGTGATTCAGCCATGACTTCTTTGAAGCAGACGGTGGCGCAAAATGTGACGGATACTTATACAAGCGCCTTATTTAAGAATATGGGAGATCTAAAAACTGGCTTGGTGAAGGCATCCAATGGTGCTCAGCAATTAGCATCTGGCAGCCAACAACTAGGTTCAGGCAGTCAGACAATTGCAGATAACTTAAGAACTCTGAATCAAGCTACGAGCAAATTATCGTCCGGTGCAGCTCAATTTAACACAGGACTACAGACTTATACTGGGAGTGTTGCACAAGTATCGTCTGGACTGGGTAGTTTGTCAAATGGGATAAACACTTATGCTAATGGTGTAAGTACTGTGGCCGCAGGTGCAAATCAGCTGTCGGGTCGATCAGCAGACTTATTGGGTGGAGTCCAACAGCTTACTCAGTCAGGAGATGGAGTTCAGGCCTTATCAACAGGTGTAACGAATCTGAATACTGGCTTGGCTACATTAAAGTCATCGGTAGATACCACCTTAGCTAACAACCAGCAAAATGTGAGTGATTTAGCAAATGGTTTGACACAGTTGAATGCTAGTATTCAAGCTGCAGCAAGTGACTCAGCAGTATCGACAGACAGCATTGAAGGTTCACTGACTAGCATAGCAGCATCCGCTCAAGACATTATCAATAACAATCAGGATGCCAAGGCCACAGCTTTGGCAAGTGTCCAAGGTACCAGTGCTTATCAAGGACTTTCTAGTGAGGCTAAGGCTGAGATTGACGCAGCAGTCGGTGCTAGTCAAGCGGGCAGTGACCAATCTGCTCAGATAATTTTATCAGAAGTTGATACAATGAAGGCTTCTCTTGAAACGATAAAAGGCGCTAGTCATACAAAATTTAGTCAATTAGAAGGTGCATCAAATCAAGTTCTGCCACAGGCATCTAGCATGATCAATGGCCTTTATAATGGATTATCAACGGTGAGTACTGGCCTCGGTTCAGCAAGCGGAGGAGCTAATCAACTAGTCGCAGGTGTAGATACCTTAAATGAAAAATTAACGACTGGCGCGACACAATTGGAACAAGGGGTGACAAGCTATACCAATGCAGTCGGTCAGCTATCTGAGGGGACATCAGCTTTGGCAAGTAAGAATCCTGATTTGCTAGCAAATACAACAAAATTAGCAAACGGGGCAGCCCAATTAACAGATAAATCGCCAGAATTGACCTCTAGTTTCGAGAAATTAGCAGATGGAACCAATCAATTAGCGAGCGGTACAGAAAAGCTGGCTGATGGCAGCAGTGCTTTAACAGATAATCTCTCCAAACTTACTGAGGGAACAAGTGATTTGTCCAATGGTCTCACGGATGCAGGCGATAAATTGTCATCTGTTTCAACCAAGGACGACAATGCAAAAACTCTAGCAGATCCTCTGACACTGAGCAAGACAGATGAGAACAAGGTAGAGAAAAACGGCATTGGTATGGCGCCTTATATGATTTCAGTAGCTTTATTTGTGGCAGCTATTTCAACCAATATCATCTTTAGCACACTTCCATCAGGTCAAGAACCTAAGACGAGACGAGACTGGCTGAAGGCCCGTATAGAGGTAAATGGAGTCATTTCTGTCGTGGCGGGTGTTTTGGTCTATGGTGCTGTGCACTTGATAGGCTTATCTGCTAACCATGAGTGGGCAACCCTTGGTTTGATTGTCCTAGCCAGCATGACCTTTATGGCTCTTGTGACGGCTTTGGTTACTTGGGATAGCAAGCTCGGTGCCTTTGCTTCTCTGATTCTCTTGCTTTTACAGCTGGCTTCTAGTGCAGGAACCTATCCGCTGGAGCTGACTAGTAAGATTTTCCAAGTTATCAACCCTTGGCTACCAATGAGCTATTCTGTATCGGGCTTACGCCAAACGATTTCTATGAACGGCCAAATTGGTAGTCAAGTGCTCTTCCTTGCTTTTGTTTTAGTTCTTTTCATGGCACTTGGCACTCTGGTCTATCGAACAGATAAAAAACAGCTAGCTTAGGGTTCGTACTTTTATGAATGTGTAAAAATGTAGATGAAAAGTCTATCTGTAATTCGTTTATTTTTTCTCTCATCAACATCTCCTGAAAAGGGAGATGTTTTGTTTTCTTTAAGTTTTCTTTATCTTTCTTTTAAGTTTTCATCTTTAAAATTGCATTACATTCAAGAAAGATAGAGAGGTGAGAAGCCCATGGCAGAAAAAATTTTTCAACATCATTTTCAGCGCTTTGAAACCAAATACATCATTTCCAAGGAAACCTTGCTGGATTTATTGCTAGAGTTTGAAGGCTATCTGGTGGAGGATGAGCGAGCTTATTCGACCATTAACAATCTCTACTACGATACGCCGTCTTATCAGCTCATTCGTGAGTCTTTGGAAAATCCTTGCTTTGATGAGAAAGTTCGCTTGCGAACCTATCAAGAGCATCCGGCTGAGGATAGTCAAGTCTTTTTGGAAATTAAGAAAAAGACGGAGAATCTGGTCACCAAACGCCGGATTGCAGCAGATTTGCTGACAGCGGAAGCCTATCTGGACGGTGATTATAGTCAGCTGAATGACCTTCAGATAGATAAGGAAATGGCCTGGCTGACCCAGCATTGTGGCCATATTCAGCCTATGATGTATATCGGCTATAATCGTTATTCGATGAAGGAGATTGAGGATGAGCGGATTCGGATTACCTTTGATCACGACCTGACCTACCGTCCTTATGATCTGAGTCTCTTGGCTGGTCGCCATGGAGATTACCTCCTGCCAGCCAATCAAGTCATTATGGAAGTTAAGATTCCAGAAGCTTGTCCGCTATGGCTGAGCGAGATCATGGAACGCTACCAACTGTCTCCAAGCTCTTTCTCGAAATACGGCTTTGCTTATAAAAAGGCAAACTGTATCAGCAGCAAATAAAATAGATAGGAAAAGAAAAATGAAACAATCAAAATCAACCCTTAAAAAAATTAAATTGATGATTCCACTGGTCTTGATGACAGCAGTGCTGGGAGCCTGCAGCTCAAACGCTAGCAGCTCTACAGCTTCAAGCAGCACTCAGGCTGCTAATGCTACAAGCACCAGTCAGACCAAGACCAATACTTCTGATTACTTTGCTTCAGAAGACTCAGACGCTTCTTATGATGAGTCTAAGGCGACGACTATCAGCTTGGGTGGCTCTAGTGCTAAGACATCTGGTGACGGCGCTAGTGTCTCCGGCTCTACCGTGACAATCTCAGAAGCTGGGACTTATGTTATTTCCGGAACGAGCGAAAATGTGCAGATTGTTGTCAAAGCAGGTGATAGCGACAAGGTTCAAATCGTCCTAAATGGCGTAACCATGAGCGGGACAGATGCAGCTATCCTAGTAGAAAATGCGGGTAAAACAAGCCTGACTCTGGCTGACGGCAGCCAAAACACCATCTCAGACTCATCAAATCACAGTAATACGGATGCAGATGCAGCTATCTATAGTAACTCTGATCTGACTCTCAATGGCTCTGGAAGTCTGACAGTTGACGGCAAGTATGAAACAGCGATTAAGTCTGAGCAGACCTTGCGGGTGACAGGTGGCACTTATACGCTCAAGGCAGCTAAGAATGGTCTGTCTGCAGCTTCAGCCATTAATATCAAGGACGCTACTATCGATATCACAGCGACAGAAGATGCTATCCACGCGGACAATGATGAAGATACTTCTCTGGGAAATCTCTATATTCAGTCCGGCACTATCACGATTAATGCAGGTGATGATGGTCTACACGCTAGCAATATTGCTTTGATTGATGGTGGAACGATTACAGTTTCTAAGAGTGTAGAAGCTCTGGAGGGAACCAATGTCACCATTAACGGCGGCAAGCTGGACCTTTATGCGACGGATGATGGTATCAATGCAGCTAGTGATGTAACTGGAGCTGATATCTTTATCAAGATTACCGGTGGCGATATCAAGGTCGAGGTCGGTGAAGGCGATACCGATGCTATCGACTCTAACGGCGATGTCATTATGTCAGGAGGAAACTTGGATATTACTTCTACGGTATCTGCCTTTGACTTTGACGGAACAGCTACCTACACTGGTGGTACCATCACGGTCAATGGTGAGAGCCGAACAGAAATCACAGCAGACGGACCTGGCGCTGGTGGACCTGGTGGCGGCGGTGCCCCAGGCGGCCAAGGAGGTTTTGGTGGACGATAAGAAAATAAGGCAGTTCAAATTGAACTGCCTTATTAATTTATGAAAAAGACGGGGATGCAGCTATGTTTCTGCAAAGTAATCTTTTATAGAAGACTTAAGAGAGACGATAAATTTTCTATAGTGAAATCAGGTTTTTCTTCTAGTCGTTGGGGTTGGTAATAAGCACTAAAACCTTGTTTTAACCAGATAGTTGTCATTCCTAGTGCTTTAGCAGGTATGATATCATTGTCTATTCGATCACCAATCATAACAGCTTGTTGAGCAAGGCAATGAGCTTTCTCTAAAGCTAAAGTGAAAATGGCAGGGGAAGGCTTGGAAAGTCCGAACTCTGCAGAAGAGACAACTAAATCAATCCATTGATATAGTCCCATTTTTTTCAAACGTTCTTTTAGGCCAGGTAGTTGGTTGGCGATGATTCCGATTTTATATCGGTTGTGCAATTCTTTTAAGACCACTTGGGCATCTGGGTATAATTTCTCCAAATTAGAGTTCCAAATGGGGCGTTCTAAGTTAAATTCTTTTATTGTCTCCAAGTCTCCCTTTTTGCCTTCTTTAAACAGTTCAACCATACGAGCATAAAAAATATCGTAGTTAATATTTGTCCCTGTAATTGCTCTCCTAATTCTATCTTGATAGGCTTCTTTTTCATCAATCAAAGTAGAGCCAATGTCAAAAAATAACCATTTATGAGCTGACATTTTACTACCTCCACAATAATTATGATATGTCTTACTCATCTATCTTAATCAACATCTTCTCCGTATCCACCGTCACTTGAGCACCGATGGTAATGGTAAAGAGTGGCTGAGTATGAGCAAAGTCCAAGTCATAGAGGACAGGAATTGTCTTTAGAATAGGATGTTTATCCAAGATATAGAGGAGCAGTTCCTCTGTCATCTGACATTCTTTTGGAAAGCGGCCGATGAGAAGGGCCTGCGGGTTAGGATAGGCCTGAAGGAGGGCAGCTAAATTGCGCTCAAACTCCACATAATGATCTTCCTCCGCCTCTTCAACAAAGAGGACATAGTTTTCATCTGTTGGGGCATAGGGCGTACCACGTAGGAGCGAGAAGGTGGAAAGATTACCGCCGATAACAGTGGCTTGGGCTTGTCCGTGATGATAAACTTTCCACTTCGTTTCATGGAAGGTTAGTGGGGCATCGGGCAGATACCAAGCATTGTCGCCCCATTTTTCACTAGGAGTCAATTCATAAGAAGTCTGGCTGACGGCCTTGAGCCAGCTCTCAGTCTGATAGTCCTGCAAGGCATCCATCTTAAAGCTAGAGTAGGACGGTCCCATGTAGGTTTTCATGCCGGTCTTGCTATAAATAGCGCTGAGCAAGGCTGTTGTGTCTGAGTAGCCGCAGAAAATCTTAGGATTTCTAGCAATCAACTCAAAGTCCAGATAGGGCAGGAGCTCATTGCAGTTGAAACCGCCGATAGTGGCCAGAATAGCATCAACGGACTCATCTGCGAAGGCAGCATGGATGTCTGCCACCCGGCTTTCGATGGAGGCAGAGTCTAGCATATCATTTTCTAGATAATGCTCCGAAAAAGACACGGTAAATCCTAGTTTTTCCAAGCGCTCCTTGGCGGCTAGATTGGCCTCAAAGCCACCGATGTGTTCGATTGACGCTGAGGGGCTAACGACCCGAATGTGCATACCAGGTGTGAGTTTTTTCATAGGGACCTCCTTATGATAAATTTTTATAGAATATCATAGCACAAAGGCCAAGGCCTGTAAAGCAATCTTAGGGCAGTGCGGGAATTTTTATCAAAAAAAGGGAGCCGCTGAAGACTCCCTGATTGTATATATTCTTTTCTATGATTTATTCGCTGAGCTTAATGCTACCGCTTTCGACGCTGGCAGTAAGTGTAGTTGTCGGATTTTCGACTTTACGGATGGCAGAGCCGCCAAGTTCATGGCCTTTGGAGTGCTCTACACTTATACTACTAGGGATGTCAATTTCACCTAGATCCGTTTTCAGATCAAAGGATAGCTGCGACAAACTGCCAGAAACCAGATGCAGATTAATATCGCCCAGTTGATTAGTGATAGAGATTGTACCAGCTAATTCCAACTGTTCAGAGTTCAGTGAGCCGCTTGAGATTTTCAGAGTGCTGTCGGAGATTTTGCTCGAGTTTAGATTGACCTCTCCCAGAGAGTTTGATATTTCGCCAGATGCGAACTGGCTGTTGCTCAGAGTGATGGTACCCGAAGAATCAATGATTTTTCCAGAGCTAATCTGACTGTTATTGATGGTAATCTCTCCCAGAGAGTTCTTAAATTTACCAGATGCGAATTGGCCATCATTCACAGTCAACGAGCCCTGAGATAGAGAGAAGTCAGCATTTTTGGCTGATAGATTGGACAGCGTAACATCTCCTAATGACGAACTGCCGCTGAATGTCTCAAGCTTGGTCCCCTTGGGCAGGGAAAGCTCCACAGTACGCTTCTCCTGAGATTCTTGGTCAAATAAGCTGAGTAAGGAGCGGATGCCAGTGCTTATGTGGAAGGAGCGGATGTCAGTGCTTATGTGGAAGGAGTCTGCACCATCTTCCTTGATGTTTAAGTTTCCATTTTCAGAACTTGTTGTTATTTTTCCAAGCATGCTGCCGCCAATCTGATAGTTGCCGTCTCTTTGGTAATAGGTCAAGTGAGCCTTGTCATTAGGAGATTCGCTGATGACGAGGTTTCTAGCTGCTAAATTAATATTTAGGGAAGAAAGATCAGAGAAACTTTCTTCTTTTTTCGTTAGTTTTACCTTGCTTTTGGCAGAATTGATCAAGTCGTTGACACCGCCTGTAATGGAGCCGATAGTTGTCAGGGCTCCACCAAAGAGGCAGGCTAAAATAGCTGCGGATAAAAGAGGTTTTTTCAATTTGATGTTAGCCATGACGTGCTCCCTTCTTTGCGAAAAGTTGAGCTAGTTTGACAAAGCCAGCCTTGCCAAACTGAGTAACAGGAGAAATGCCTGCGTAGAAGATGCCGGACAGTCCCAGAGCTAGAACACTGAGCCCCAGAGTGAACAGGAAGGCCGGGATCGATGTTGTCAGTCCCACTGTCAAAGTGTCCCAGATCAGGCTGATTCCGAAGATAAAGAAGGCAAAGGCACCTATAGCCATGACTAGAGCAAAGATAAAGACGAAGAGGAAGAAAACGAAAGTCAAAAGTGCTGCTACTATAAAGAGCGGAATAGCCAAAGGTGCTGCCAAAATGGATAGGATAGCAATCTGGACGATGTTCTTAGTGTTTTTTGAGGAACTGCTGTCTTGATTATCTTCCTCGACTTTTTTGTCCAAAAGATTCAACATAATCTCGTGGGCCGCTTCCTTAGGGCTACCAAGCTCAGCAATAGCAGCCGCCTCGCCCTCTGGGCCTACCTCGTCGAAGTACTCAGTGAAGTAATCCATAGCTTCCTGGTAGTCCTTGCGTGGCAGTTTTTTCAGATATTTTTCTAGATCAGCTAGATACTCGGTTCTTGTCATGACGGATGCTCCCTTCTATGATACCGCTGATGGTCATGGTATAAGTTTGCCACTCTTCTTTTAGAGTGAGTAAATGTTCATGCCCGTAGGCAGTGAGTGAATAGTATTTTCGTTTTCGTCCTTGGTACTCCTGCGAATAAGTCGTGAGGCAGTCATTTTGCTCCAGCTTCTTCAGAATAGGGTAAAGTGTTGATTCTTTGATATTGGCAATCAGCTTGATTGTCTGGCTGATTTCATAACCGTAGGAATCGTCTTTTTCAAGGATGGCTAAGATGAGAAACTCAATCAAAGCCGATGATGTGGGGAAAGACATAGGACCACCTCCTTGTGTAAAATATTTATATATAATCTTTCTATATATAGTCTACAACCTCTTAGGGAAAAAGTCAAGCAAAATATATAAAATTTTTATATATTTTTTTAAAAAGTCTTTTAATGGCTGTTTATAAGGAACATCAAAGTACCTTTCTTCCTTACAAGAACTTTACATCTTCCTTAGCTTTTGTGTTGAAAACATCTTCCATAAAATGGTAAAATGGTGTAAGTCTAACTAAAAATATAAGAGAGATCAATGAAAAAACATCAAACCCTATATAAATTTTTGGGCCAAACCCTACTATATTTTGTTATCTTTCTGGCCTTGCTTTATTTCTTTAGCTATCTAGGTCAGGGTCAGGGTGGCTTTATCTATAATGAATTTTAATGTGAGAGAGTAGGAAATAATGTCAAATAAAGTGATACATGATATGATTGAAGCGATTGAGCATTTTGCTCAGGTGCAGCCGGATTTTCCGGTCTATGATATTTTAGGTCAAGTTCATACTTATGGCGACTTAAAGAAGGATTCCGATTCGTTGGCGGCTCAGATTGACCGTCTGGGGCTTCCTGACAAGTCTCCGGTTGTGGTCTTTGGCGGTCAGGAATACGAGATGCTGGCTACCTTTGTGGCCTTGACCAAGTCTGGTCATGCCTACATTCCTATCGACAGCCATTCAGCCTTGGAGCGCGTGGCAGCGATTGTGGAAGTTGCTGAGCCAAGCTTGATTATTGCCATCAATGATTTTCCGCTGGTAGATGTGGCAGCTCCTATTTTTAGTGCGGAGCAAGTTCAGACAGCCTTCAGAGAGGGAGCGCCCTATGAGCTTAGCCATCCGGTGCAGGGAGATGATAACTATTACATCATTTTCACATCGGGAACGACTGGCAAGCCTAAGGGAGTGCAGATTTCCCATAATAATCTGCTCAGCTTTACGAATTGGATGATTACTGATAAGGAGTTTGCGACTCCAGAGCGTCCTCAAATGTTGGCTCAGCCGCCTTATTCTTTTGATTTGTCGGTCATGTATTGGGCGCCGACTTTAGCCTTGGGAGGGACTCTCTTTGCCCTACCTTCGGCAGTGACTCAGGATTTCAAGCAGCTGTTTGAGACGATTCTCAGTCTGCCTATTGCTATCTGGACTTCGACGCCTTCCTTCGCGGATATGGCCTTGCTGTCGGATGACTTTAACAGCCAGAAGCTGCCTCAGCTGACGCATTTCTACTTTGACGGCGAGGAGTTGACGGTCAAGACAGCTCAGAAGCTTCGCGATCGATTCCCTCAAGCTCGCATTATCAATGCTTACGGTCCGACTGAGGCAACAGTGGCCCTGTCTGCGGTAGCAGTGACAGACGAGATGCTGCAAAATTGCAAGCGCCTGCCGATTGGCTATACCAAGGCGGACTCTCCGACCTTTGTCATTGACGAAGAAGGGCGGAAAGTACTGAATGGCCAGCAAGGAGAAATCATCGTCTGCGGCCCAGCTGTATCCAAAGGCTATCTGAATAATCCTGAGAAGACAGCGGAGGCCTTCTTTGAATTTGAAGGTCTGCCAGCCTATCATACAGGAGATGTCGGATCGATGACAGATGAAGGCCTGCTGCTTTACGGCGGCCGGATGGACTTCCAGATTAAGTTTAATGGTTTCCGTATTGAGCTGGAGGATGTGTCTCAGAACCTGAACAAATCGAAATACGTTGAGTCTGCGGTGGCTGTGCCCCGCTACAATAAGGACCACAAGGTTCAAAATCTGTTGGCCTATGTCATTCTCAAAGACGGTGTGGCTGAGCAGTTTGAGCGAGAAATCGATATTACCAAGGCAATCAAGGAAGATCTGCAGGATATCATGATGTCCTACATGATGCCGTCCAAGTTCCTCTATCGAGAGACCCTGCCTCTGACCCCGAATGGCAAGATTGACATTAAGGGACTGATTAGCGAGGTCAATAAGCGATGATGGATTTCTTGAAACAGCTGCCTCACTTGGAACCCTACGGCAATCCAGTTTACTTTGTCTATATCGTTCTGGCAGTTCTGCCAATCTTTGTCGGACTTTTCTTTAAGAAACGCTTTCCCCTTTATGAAGCCTTGGTCAGCTTGGTCTTTATCGTCCTGATGCTGACAGGTCCTAGTCTGGCCCAACTTTGTGCTCTGCTGGGCTATGTCATTTGGCAGATAGTCTGGGTTTATTCATACAAGCTCTATCGCGAGTCGCGGGACAGCAAGTGGATCTTTTATCTGCATACCTTGCTAGCGGTTCTGCCGCTTGTGCTTGTTAAGGTAGAGCCCGCAATCAGCGGTCATCAGTCTCTCTTTGGCTTTTTGGGGATTTCCTATCTGACCTTTCGCTCGGTAGGGATGATGATTGAGATGCGCGATGGAGTTCTGACAGAATTCACGCTCTGGGAGTTCCTGCGTTTCCTGCTCTTCATGCCGACCTTTTCGAGCGGTCCTATTGATCGTTTCAAGCGTTTCAATGAAGACTATTTGAACATTCCCAAGCGCGATGAGCTGCTGGATATGCTGGAGCAGTCTGTCAAGTATATCATGCTAGGCTTCCTTTATAAGTTTATCCTAGCCCATATCTTTGGACACCTGCTGCTGGGTCATGTCAAGACCTACGCTCTCTATACCGGCGGTTTCTTTAATCTAGGAACTCTGGGCGTTATGTATGTCTTTGGTCTGGATCTCTTCTTTGACTTTGCCGGTTATTCGATGTTTGCGCTAGCTATTTCCAATCTCATGGGAATCAAGAGCCCTATCAACTTTGATAAGCCTTTTCTCTCACGCGATTTGAAAGAATTTTGGAATCGCTGGCACATGAGTCTGTCCTTTTGGTTCCGTGACTTTGTCTTTATGCGGTTGGTCATGGTCCTGATGCGCAATAAGGTCTTTAAAAACCGCAACACGACCTCCAGTGTGGCCTATCTGATCAACATGCTGATAATGGGCTTCTGGCATGGTGTGACCTGGTACTATATCGCTTATGGTCTCTTTCATGGAGCCGGGCTAGTCGTCAATGATGCCTGGCTGCGCAAGAAGAAAACTCTAAACAAAGAGCGCAAGGCTAAGGGGCTTCCGCCTCTGCCAGACAATAAATGGACTCAAGCTTTGGGGATTGTGGTGACCTTTCACGCAGTCATGTTCTCATTTTTAATCTTTTCTGGATTTTTAAATGAGCTTTGGTTTAAAAAATAAAAATGAATGAGGAAGAAAAATGGATATAAAAGCAGAAGTAATTGAAATTATTGAAGAACTATTTATGGAAGATGTGTCAGACATGATGGACGAGGATTTGTTTGACGCTGGTGTCCTAGACAGTATGGGAACGGTTGAGCTGATTGTTGAGCTGGAAAACCGTTTTGATATCCGCGTGCCAGTGTCAGAGTTTGGCCGCGATGACTGGAACACAGCCAATAAAATCGTTGAAGGCGTAACGGAGCTTCGCAATGCTTAAACGACTCTGGCTGATTCTGGGGCCGGTTTTCTGCGCCATGGCCATGGTTGCCCTGCTCTTTTTCTTCTATCCGCTTGATAAAAAGCATGATATAGAAGCAGAGAAGCGCTCGGCAGTGACCCTGACAGCAGAAAACTTCAAGAGCCGCAGCAAGAAGGTGACAGCCTTGACCGATAAGAAGATGCGCTTTGTGCCCTTCTTTGGGTCAAGTGAGTGGCTGCGCTTTGATAGTATGCATCCGGCGGTCCTTGCTGAGAAATACGACCGCTCCTATCGGCCTTATTTTCTAGGCCAGCGCGGGGCAGCATCATTTAATCAGTACTTTGGTATGCAGCAGATGTCCTCTGAGTTGGAGGGGCAAACGGCGGTCTATGTAGTGTCGCCCCAGTGGTTTACCAAGACTGGCTATGATGCTTCGGCCTTTCAGCAGTACTTCAACAGTGATCAGCTGACGGCTTATCTGTCTCAGCAGCAGGGAGATGCGGCGGCGCAATATGCAGCCCAGCGCCTCCTTCAGCTCTATCCAGATGTTGCTATGGCAGAGAGCGTGCAGAAGCTGTCTAAAGGGAAAAAGCTGAGCAGCTTTGAAGAGCGTCATATTGAGATGATGGCTCATCTTAATGAGCGCCAAGATGCCTTTTTTAGCAACTTTGCTGCCCTTAATAATGAAAATTATGACCAGCGAATTTTGCCTTATATGGCTGATTTGCCAGACACCTTCTCCTATCAGGCTTTGGAAGAGATTTCCACAGCAGAAGCCAAGAAGAAGACCAATAACAATCAATTTGGCATAGACAATCAATTTTACAAGACCCGTCTGGCCGGCAAGGTTGCCAAGCTCAGAGGTTTTCAGACCAAGCAATCTTATGAAAAATCCCCTGAGTACAATGACTTGCAGCTGGTTTTGGATCAGTTTGCCAAGTCAAAGACCAATGTCATCTTCATCATTCCACCGGTCAATTCTAAGTGGATGGAGTATACAGGACTCAGTCCTGAAATGTACCAGCGGACGGTGGCTAAGATTCGCTACCAGCTGGAAAGTCAGGGTTTTACCAACATTGCTGACTTTTCTAAAGATGGCGACAAGCCTTACTTCATGCAGGACACTATCCACATGGGCTGGAATGGCTGGCTGGCCTTTGACAAGGCTGTTGATCCTTTTGTAGCCAATCCACAGCCGGCGCCAAACTACCAGATCAATGACCGCTTCTTCACTAAGGAATGGTCTCAGTATACTGGCAAACCAGAAGAATTCAAATAAGGTTGGGACTTTCCAGCCTTATTTTTATAAAGGAGGAAAGATGAAGATTCGTTTGTCCCAAACAGAAGATATCCCAGCCATTATGGCGATTTATGATGTGGCTCGTCAGTTCATGAAAGACCAAGGCAATCCGACTCAGTGGGATGGAGGCTATCCCAGCGCGGGCTTGATTGAGGAAGACATTGCGGCTGGCTACTCTTTTGTTATAGAGGAAAAAGGGCGACTGGTCGGTACCTTTGCCTTTATCATTGGAGAAGACCCGACCTATCAGGTCATCGAAAAGGGAACCTGGCATTTTGCAGAGCCTTACGGCACCATTCATCGCATCGCTTCAAATGGCCAAGTTAGGTGCCTGTCCCGTCAGGTCTTTGATTTTTGCTGCCAGCAGATCCCCTACTTGCGAATCGATACCCATGCGGACAATCAAGCTATGCAGGCTGCTGTGCTGAACTATGGCTTTAGGGAGTGTGGCATTATTTATGTGGCTGATGGCAGTCCTCGCCAGGCTTATGACTATCATCAATAAAAAAATCTGCCTTTGAGCAGATTTTTTGCGTTATATCAAAACATACTTTTCTACAGCTTCTGCAACTCCGTGCTCATTGTTGCTTTTGGTGACGGCTTTTGCCTCGGTTTTGACTGCTTCGGGGGCATTGCCCATAGCGACTCCAAGTCCAGCCAGGCGGAGCATAGGAAGGTCATTGAAGTTGTCTCCGATTGTCATGACCTGCTCTAGAGGCACTTGATAGTGCTGGGCAATTTCGTACAAGGCTTGCTCCTTGGAGACATGCTTGGCAGTGACTTCCATGTAGTTGTCCTTAGAAAGGTAGAAGGATGTCTTGGGAAATTCTAAGGTCTGTAGGTAGCCGTAAAGTTTCTGGATGACAGGTACTTCATCAATGAGGAGTAACTTGTGAGCAGGGATTAGCACATCCAGCACTGGCAGAAGAACATTCTGAATCATCGGCTGTTCACCTGTAATCTCAGCCTCTATCTGCACCCACTTATCCAGACGGTCAGCAATCCAATCCTTACCGGAATAGAGATTGATGGACACGCTAGGAAATTCAGTCTTGACCAGCTCTAGAAAAGTGCGGATTTCTTTCTTGTCCAAAGGGTGCTCGATAATGGTCTCGTAAGCTTGCGGATCACCCTTGATGACCAGAGCGCCATTGTAGCAGGCTAACGGATTATCTCCCAGCCCCAGCTCACGTGCAATCGGCTCCATGCCTAGAGGAGAGCGAGCAGAAGCGAGAACGAAAGGGATTTTTTCTCGGCTTAGCAGAGGAATCATGTCCTTGAGTTTAGGATCTACTTGGTGCTGGTCGTCCAAAATGGTGCCGTCAATGTCGCTGATAATCAGGCGAATCGGTTGGTTTGTCATAGCTCTTCCTCCTTTGTGTCTAATGGATTGATTTAATAAATTATTTTAACCTTGTCTCCGATCAGTTCTTGGACTTTAGGGCTGGGCTCTTGGTCCGTAATCCAGTAGTCAAAGTCGCTGACAGGACCCAGGATGTACTTAGATTCTTTCTGCCACTTGTCTTGTTCGGCCAGTAGGATTTTAGTCTTGGCGTGTTTCAAAGCCAGTTTTTTCAGGTGAGCATCAGCCTCGTCTTCAAAGCTGACTAGACCATCAGAGACACTAGCTGCTCCGATAAAGGCAATGTCAAAAGAAATTTGCTCCAGTAGCTCTGCTTCATTGAGCGCGTAGTAGAATCGGTTTTTTGGATAAAATTTTCCACCTAAGAGGTGAAAGTCCACTTTGTCCTGACTGCTCAGCATGATTGCATTATCCAGAGAATGGGAGTAGATTGTCATAGGCTCCTTGATGCGCTGGGCCAGATGGAGAACGATGGTTGAGACATCAAAGAAAGCAATCTGCCCCGGCTTGAGAAAGTCATGAGCCTTCTGAGCAATAGCCTTTTTTTCTTGACTTAGTTGGTTGATACGGTCGTTAAAGGACGGGATTTGCCGGCTAGTGTCCAGCGGGATAATACCTCCGTGGGTGCGCTGCACAAGCCTACGCTCGCTCAAAATCGAAAAATCTCGCCGAATAGTATCTTTAGAGACCTGAAAATGCTCAATCATATCCTTGGCTGACAGCTGTTTTTTCTCAGCCAAGAGCTCTAAAATTTCAGCTAAGCGTTGTTCTTGGTACATACTTGGCCCTCCTTGCTTTTCTAAATAGAGTATAACATAGCAAATAAGTTTTTACAAGTCTTTTTAATGTTTTACAAGTTTTTTGAAATGCGCAGGAGAAAATCAAAAAACCGAGCAAATCTCGGTTTTCATGAATTATAATAATCGAAATATGTTTTTCAATTAAGGTGTTTGAATATTGACAGATCCATCGCTGCCGACCTTAACATCAACACCGCCGCCTTGAACATGAACGCCATCTTCATTTACGCTAACACCAGCGTTATCAGTTTGTACATTAGCAGCACCGTCTCCGTTGGTTTCAACAGAAGCATCGCCGCTTTCGTCATCGCCATTTACATTAACGCTAGTATCACCGCCGTTTACGTTGACTTTGGCACTACCGCTTTCTTCAGATGTGCTGCTAGAGCTTGTCTTAGCTTTAGATGAAGAAGATACGCTTGAGCTGGAACTTGAGCTTTCTTCAGTCTTCTTATCTGCAGAATTTCCGCAAGCTGCTAAAAAGAAAAGTGCAATTAGTGGTAATAAAAATAAAGAAATTTTAGATAATTTTTTCATCTTACCCCTCCTTCTAGTATAATATTAAACAAATATTTCATTTGAAGCAATGAAAAACTGGATTGATACATAAATAACATACTCTGTTAATAAAAATGTTACAAAATATATGCAAGTTAATTAGACAATAAATAGATTTTATAAGCTTTTCCACGATTTTCCGCTTATTTAGTGTGTAATTGTTTTGTAACACAATTCTTGTCCGTGAGAAGGAGAAAAATAACATTTTTGCAACATTTCTTTTCCTCTGTAAATGGAGAAATCATGCTATAATCAACCTATGTTATCAAGAGATTTTCAGAAACTAATCGAGACTGACACAGTTGCAGCAGCGCGAGCTTTGTTAGGTATGCAGTTGATTCTAAATGGCCAGAAGCTAGGCCGAATTGTCGAAACAGAAGCCTATCTAGGAGGTCAGGATAGTGCCTGTCATTCAGCTAGAGGGCGCCGCTCCCCTAGGAATGAATCCATGTATCTATCAGCTGGTCACTGGTATATCTATCAGATTCATGGCCATCAGATGCTGAATCTGGTGACCAAGCCTGAAAATGTGGCCGAAGCCGTACTGATTCGAGCCTTGGAGCTGCCGGATGGCCGACTTTTAGCTAACGGCCCTGGCAAGTTAACCAAGTATGCTGGGATTGATAAGCGATTTGATGGACAGAGTTTAGCGACCTCCAGTCTGCAATTAGCCCATGGCCTGACTCCCAATCAGATTGCTAGCCGTCCGCGGATTGGCGTGACCTGCACAGATACCTGGCGAGAGGAGCCTTTAGGTTTTTATGTGGCCGGCAATCGTCATGTCTCAAAAGTGCCCAAGCGAGGCCTGCTGGATGATGAGGACACCTGGAAGAAGGAGTAAAAGATGAAGAAAACAGAGATTTTTGAGCAAGTTGTAGAAATTATGCGAGAGGATTCCTCAACAAAGAAAGACATCATGGGTGCAAATCCCGAAGAATATCGAGCGCGTATCACAGACCAGATGAGCCAAGAGGACTTTCTCTACCAGATGCATTGTTATATAGCCAGTTTTGGGATTTTGTCCCATGTTTGGTTTGGACTTAAGGAAACGCAACCGCCTGGTTTTAAACTGAGATACTACCAAGATTGCCTCTACGTTCTGCAGGCAAATAGTGACACGGGGCTGAAGCGTGGAGACCAGGTTCTGGCCTTGGATGGGAAAGCCTTGCCTCAGGTGTATCAAGAACACAAGGATTATTTTGTCAGTTCCACACCAGAGCGACAGCACAAAGAGTGGGCTTACTTTGTGGAGCATGCCGGAGAAGTTACAGTGGCACGCAATGGCAAGGAAGAGCAACTGCATGTTCAGCCGACCGCTCACACAAAGAAGCCACCGCAGTTTGAATGGCGCAATCTTTCTGAGGACATCGTCTATCTTAAGTTAGAAGATTTTACGGATGAGGCAGCAATCACTCAGCTATATGCTGACAGTCAAGCAGCTATTGAGCAGGCCAAGTATTTAATCATTGATGTTCGAGTCAATTATGGCGGGACGGACTCGCTTTATTATCCACTTTTCAAATATACTCTCCCTCAGGGAAAGGCCTTCAGTGACTTAGATTTGCCAAGCGATGATGGGATGGAGATTCTCTATACTGATAGAAATGTTGATTTGCGTCAGCAACTGATGCAAAAGTTCCTAGAAGATCCAAACTTATCAGCAGAAACTCACCAAATCATCAAAGAATTTCTAAAAGAGCTAGAAGAGAATCGGGGAAAAGGTTATGTCCTTTATGGCGATGAGGATAGCAATCAAAACTTTCTGCCAGACGTCCTAGGCCTAGCTCGACCTGAAAAAGTCTTTGTACTAGCAGATGTTACCTGTGGGTCTTCAGGTGATAATTTTGTTGATACTATGAAAAAGATGCCCAAGGTTACGGTCCTAGGGCGTCCGACTATGGGAATTTTAGATTATTCCAATTGCTGCGTGAAGGATTTTGGTGACTATGAGCTCCTGTTTCCCACCTCACGTGACATTAGGATTGATCAAGGAAAGGGCATGAATGATAAGGGAGTTGAACCTGATATCCTGATTCCTTGGACACCAGAACACTTAGAGCGAGATGTGGACCTGGAAGAGTGTCTCAACTATTGCAAAAACGCTTAGGATTTCTAAGCGTTTTTCGTCTTTATTATATCTTGTCAAACTTCTCAATGTAAAAGAGAGTTAGTGTCACGATGGCAGCCAAGCCAATGAGAATGAGGATGGCTGGAGTCCAGGAATGGAATAAATCAAAGCTGTATCCAAAGAGGCTAGGTCCAAAAGCGGCCAGAATATAACCACCAGTCTGGGCTAAGCCAGATAGCTGAGCGGTTTGTTCAGGAGTACTGGTTTTGAGCGAGAAAGTGACCATGAGGTAGGGGAAGAGGGCGCTGACGGACATACCGATTAGCAGATTGAGGATCAGCCAATAGATAAAGGAATCTGTCTTGACCAGCAGCATACCCAGACCAACCATACCAGTTACAGAAAAGAGAGCAATCATCCCCAAGCGTTTTTTAGCGGATAGACGCGTTGTCAGACTAGGTATCGTCATGGCCAAAGGAAGGCTGATAAAGGAAAAGATAGAGGCCAAGAAACCAGTAGCATCATCGGAAAGTCCTGCCAACTGACCAAGAGTCGGCAGCCAAGTGATAGCCGTATAAAAGAGTAAGGACTGCAGGCCACCAAAAATAATCAGAGCCCATACTCTAGGATTTTTTAGCAGAGAGCCCATTTGATGCTCGCGGCTTTTGCTAGTCAGTTGGTGATTATGCCGGCTGTTGGGAAGCCAAATCAAGCAAGCCAGTAAGCAGATGAGGGTCAGGACGAGA
The DNA here is from genome assembly GCF_050223295.1 of Streptococcus sanguinis. Taxonomy (GTDB): domain Bacteria; phylum Bacillota; class Bacilli; order Lactobacillales; family Streptococcaceae; genus Streptococcus; species Streptococcus sanguinis_X. Next base: position 2,322,998 of record NZ_CP071424.1, on the reverse strand, counting down.
ATCAGTCCTTTCCAGCCAGCTAAGCGGACAATAGGCGCAGCCAAGGGAGACATGACTGAGATGGCCAGTCCCATAGAAGTGATATAGAGCGTGGTTAGAAATCCAATTTTCTCTGGCTGATTAGCCTGAATGACATTAGGCAGGAGCACATTTAAGACGGCGATGGCAGCCCCTAGCATGATTGTACCTGCATAGAGTAGAGGCAGGTTAAAGATACGAATAAAAGAGCCCAGAGTCAGCACAATCATGGCTATTGTAAAGAGCTTTTCCAGGCCGACCTTTTGAGCCAGGCGTGGGGAAAAGGCTGAGCAGAGTGCAAACATGATCAAGGGCAGGCTAGTCAGCAGTCCCAGAGAGTTGACGGGAACTTGCAGCCCCTTAGCAATATCACTCAGCACAACAGGCAGCACTGCAAAAGGCGCCCGTAGGACAACCCCTACCATTAGAATACCTGGAAGTAAAAATTTCGAATGTTGCTTTTTCATAAAGTTAAGTTTCCTCCTATATAAATATCAAAATAAAATCAGTCCATCAAATCCAGAAAATACTGGCTGATAACTGTTTCTGGCAATGTTTTCTTCTGCTGGAGCCACCAACTGACCGTCTCCACAAAGGTAGAAGTCACATAATTTCTCAGAAAGGGCTCTGGCAGCTGAGATTTTTTCTGCAGGAGCTGTTCCTGAATCATCGGAAAGAGATAGTTTTCCAGCTCAATCTTTAAGCGATTAGTAAAATAGATATTTTTCGAAAGCAGCAAGGTCGCAATCTTATCCTGATTCTTTTGGAAATGCTTGAAAATATGGGCGGTTGCTTCAAAGAGATCCTTGCCGTCGTCGCGCTCAAGAAAGGTATGCTGAAAGAGGTCTTGGCAAACCTCCTCTAGCAAGGCTTCCTTGGTATCGAAATGGGCATAAAAAGTCGACCGGCCAACGTCTGCCAGGTCGATGATTTCTTGCACGGTGATGCTTTCATAGCTTTTTTGATGCAGCAGGCTGATAAAAGCTTGGTAAATAGCTGCGCGTGATTTCTTGACTCGTCTGTCCATAGCGTTTCGGAACAAAAGAGCAGGATTGTTCAGTAACAGACAAAGCCACTCAATTGCTTCTTGTTTCCTTTCTGAGAATAAGGGATAATAAAGATGAAGAAAACTGAACAAGGTGTTCCATTTTGATTACATTATACTATAAAATTTGCTAAACTGAAAGGAGGCAGCCGTGAAATCTAGTAAAAATATGACCATTGCCTTTCTGTTAAACTTTTCCTTTGCCATTCTTGAGTTTATCTTTGGCTTTATGTTCAATTCCAGCGCTGTACTAGCCGACGCTGTGCACGACACAGGAGATGCGATGGCTATCGGACTTTCCACCCTTTTTGAAAAAATTTCTAATAAAAAAGAAGACAAGAAATACACTCTGGGCTACAAGCGCTACAGCCTTTTGGGAGCCCTGCTGACCTCGGTCATCTTGCTGGTCGGCTCAACCTTGGTGATTATCGAGAATGTACCCAAGGTCTTTGCGCCTGAAAAGGTCAATTATGACGGCATGCTGGTGCTGGGCATCTTTGCCATTATAGTCAATCTAGCAGCCAGCAAGGTAGTCGGTCACGGGCATGGCCACAGTCATAATGAGTCTATTCTCAGTCTCCATTTTTTAGAGGACATTTTGGGGTGGGTGGCTGTTATTTTGGTCTCTATCGTTTTGCGCTTTACCGACTGGTATTTTCTGGACCCGCTGCTCTCCCTGCTCATTGCGGGCTTCATTCTCAGTAAGGCCCTGCCTAAGTTCTGGGAAAACATCAAGATTTTTCTGGATCACATCCCAAGCGATATTGATTTGAGCCAGCTTTATCAGGAAATTCTGGCGGTTGAAAACGTTCAGGCTATTACTCAGCTTAATGTCTGGACCACAGACGGTTTGGAAAAATTTGCTATGATTCATATCTGTCTTGAAAATCCAGACCTGCTGGCCGAGACCCAGACTACTCTGCGTCAAGAACTGCAAGCCTATGGCATCACCAAAATCACTATCCAGACAGATAGCAGCTTGGAAGAGCATGAAGAGTGGTGTTTAGGTGGGGAGGGCGATTTAAAACCTCATACTTAAATAGTACTAGTGTAAATTATATCTCTGCAGTCCGATATTTCGGGCTGTTTTTCGTTATACAGTCTAATTTCCATCACTCAACTGGTTCTATTTTTATGATTTTCTTCTTATTTAATTTCTTTATTTCTCTGTCTGAAAATTCTAGCTTTTTGATTTTGTGGTTTTTCTATAAAAAATAGACAAGCTGAGTACATTGTGCATTTTTAGATAGGTTTTACATATAACAAAATGCAAATGTATTGACAATGCATTTTCTTTAGCATATACTATTGGGTAGGAAGAAACAGGCAAAGCTTGCTAAGCCTTGTCCTGAAGCGCCTTTCCTAAGCATATCGAATACCGATCAGAAGAAGACAGATGCTGTCACACTGTCCATCTGAAGGTTGAAAAAGAAGCAGTAAAGGGAAGAAATTCCCTCAAAAATTTTGCTGTTTTTTAAACTTTGAAAGAAAAGAAGTCATTTAAAAAACGTTAGAAACGTTGATATAACAAGGTTTTATCAAAATTAAACATTTTTTTAAATGCAATCATTTTTTTCGAGGCAAACCTATTGACAAGATGTCAATTATGTCATATACTGTGATAGGTAAATGTTTTTTAAAGCAAATAAAGCTTTTGTTCCTAGCATTTCCTACCAAAATATGCATATCGGTAAAAAGAAAAGCCATAAGACAAGAATTCTTATCTTATGGCACTGGCTGCTTGATGATTCGGGTTAAACCAACTTCACACACACACGGTTTAACCTGCATCTAAAAGCATGAGAAATTTTGCAAGAGAACTTGCTTTGTATAGTATTTAAGAACGCAAGAACAAATGTTTTTGGCATCTGCTTTTTTGCGCCCCTTTTGACAAATCTAAAACGTCCCTTATCAATCCTAGGATTGGTTTAAGGACTGTTTACTAGGTTTATCAAATGAAGATACTGCTCAAAGCATCTAACTTAAAACATTAAGTTTGGTTCTATTGGTAAATTTTCCATGTACTAGCCTAACTTAAAAAGCTTAAAGAAACCTTAAAGGAAACTTTAAGCGAGGGAGATTTTTTTAAGAAAGCTGTTATCTATTAACGCATAGAAAGAATTGAAGGATTTTTACAAAAAAATCACAGACAGGAGAAACAAATGGCACTAATCGCTATATTGGTTCAATTCAATCTGATAACGGCAGCTCAAAAAGAAGAAATTCTTCAAGATATGCCACAATCAAACATGCAGTTAGAGAGATATCTAATCAGCAAGGGCTATGTGACAGAAGAAGATATGCTGAAAGTCATGAGTTACTATTATCGTGTACCTCATGTCAATCTATCACAGTTTGTGATAGAAAAGGAAGCTGTCGAGAAGGTTTCAGAAAAAGTTGCTAAACGTCATGGATTGATTCCGATCTCTTTCACAGATGGGGAAGAGGGAGAAGAACCCAAGTTAGTAGTTGCGATGGCAGACCCAAGCAACTATATCGCCCTAGATGACGTTAAAATCGTCTCTAAGATGGCGGTAGAACCTTATGTAACTTTTCGGGATGATATTGAGAAATATATTGATCAATACTATTCCAAAGGAGAAGAAGCCCAACAGGCAGCGACCGAAATCGAAGGTTTTAATGTGGATGAAGAGATCGTCGAAGAAGATCTCGAAATCAAAAACGCTCCGGTTGTGCGTTTGATTGACTCAATTATCAGTCAGGCAATCAAGACGCGGACCAGCGATATCCATATTGAGCCCTTTGAAAAAGTTGTTCGTGTTCGTTTCCGGGTTGACGGGACCTTGGTGGAAAACATGCAGTTGAAAGCCAATGCTCACTCAGCCATTGCGACACGGATTAAGATCATGAGTGGTCTGGACATCGCCGAGCGGCGGATTCCTCAGGATGGACGGATTGAGACAACCATCGACGGTAAGGAAGTCGACATGCGGGTTTCAGTCTTGCCTACTGTATTCGGTGAAAAAATCGTTATTCGGATTTTGAGCCGGAATGCAACTCTCCTCAGTAAAGAGGAGCTGGGATTCTCGCCAACCAATCAGAAGCTCTTTGAAGATATTCTTAAGGCGCCAGAAGGCATTATCTTGCTGACTGGTCCTACAGGAAGCGGAAAGACAACCACTCTCTACACAGCGCTCCGTGAGCTCAATGATGTAGGAAAAAATATCATCACTGTTGAAGATCCGGTTGAGTACCGATTGGAAGGGGTCAACCAAGTTCAGGTAAATAATAAAGCTGGACTGACCTTCGCGAGTGGTTTGAGAAGTATCCTGCGTCAGGACCCGGACATCGTTCTCTTGGGGGAAATTCGGGATGAAGAGACAGCTAGTATCGCGGTTCGTGCCGCTATCACTGGTCACGTCGTTCTCTCGACTATCCACACCAATGACACAGCTAGTACAGTCAACCGTTTGGTCGATATGGGCATCAAGCCTTATCTGGTATCAACGGCGACTGTCGGTATTATCGCACAGCGCTTGATTAAGCGTATCTGTCCCAAGTGTAAGACTGAGTATACTGTAGAAACAAATGAACATGCAGGTATCGGTATTCACAAGGGAGACACCTTGTATCGCGGACGCGGCTGCAACTACTGCAGCGGTACGGGATACTATGGACGTATTGCCATCCACGAAATCATGGCGGTGACACGGGAGATTAAGTCACTAATTAATGATGGTGGAACAACGTCACAGCTTCGAGCAGAAGCTAAGAAAAATGGTATGCGAGACTTGGCGGAGGAGGCCATTGATATCGCAAAACAGGGGACTACAACGATTGAAGAAGCAATGAAGATTGCCTTTAGTCTAGAAGGGGAAGTTTAGGATGAATTTGGATGAGTTAATTAAGCAGGCGATTGAAGCGGGTGCATCAGATATCCACTTCACGGTTGGCGCTGAGCCAACCATGCGTCTGCACGGGAGGTTAACACAACTCAACAATACAATTTTGACCAACGAAGACACGGTTCGCTTCACTAAGCATATTTTAAATGAGAAGCAGATTGCTCATCTTTTAGAAGTCGGTGAAGTGGACTGTGCCTACGAGGTCGACAATGGCTATCGCTTGCGGGTCAATATCTTTAAGCAGAAAAACAACTGCGGGATTGCCTTGCGGGTCATTCCCAAGGATATTCCATCTATGGAATCTCTGGGATTGCCACCAGTTATCAAAAAGCTGGCTGAGAAACGCCGGGGGCTGATATTGGTTACCGGGCCAACAGGAAGCGGAAAGTCAACGACCCTGGCAACCATGATTAACTACATGAATAGCTTGCGGGACGAGCACATCATCACAATTGAAGATCCGATCGAGTACATGCATACGCATAATAAGTGCTTGGTCAACCAGCGTGAGCTGGGAGCGGATACGCAGAGCTTCGGGAATGCCCTCCGCGGTGCCCTTCGTCAGGACCCGGATGTCATCCTAGTCGGTGAGATGCGGGATAAGGAAACGATTGAAATCGCCCTGCGTGCGGCGGAAACAGGTCACTTAGTCCTGTCAACCCTCCACACGGTCGGTGCCGTAAACACCATGGACCGGATTATCGACGTATTTCCAGCCGAGCAGCAGGAGCAGATTCGTGTGCAGCTTTCCGCCGTTATGGAAGGGGTTGTATCGCAGCAGCTTATGCGTACAGCGACCGGCAAAGGTCGTGTAGCTGCCTTTGAAATCATGCTGGGAACACCCGCTATTCGCAACCTCATTCGCGAAGGGAAGACCCACCAGCTGCTGACGCCAATCCAAACGGGGGCTCAGCTAGGCATGATTACCATGGACACTTCGCTCATGGGACTCTACCGTCGCAATGTCATCGATCAGAGAACACTGTTGTCCTACTCAGTGGACCGCGCTCAAGTTGAAAAATCCCTAGGAATAGTGGGGTACTAGAGCATGACAGTATATGTTTGTAAATACTTAGATACTAGGCAAGGAGTCGTTACACTAGAGGTGGATGCGCCTAACCGGACGGACGCTGTCAATCGGATCCGTCTCAAAGGGAAGCCAATCAGTGTCGAAGAAAAGGTCATGGGCTCTAAGGAAATCACCCTTTTCCAAAGTAAGAAGATCAAGCTCAAGGACATATCGCTCTTCTGTAAGCAGATGTCGGTTATGCTAAACTCCGGTATCCCGCTTAACAATGCAGTAGATATCTTAGAGCAGCAGACAGATGCAAAAAACTTGAAGGCAAGCCTGAAGGTTATCAGTAAAGGCCTTAAGGAAGGGAATCAGCTGTCCAAGGCTCTAATTGAGCAAAACGGTCTCTTTCCCGACCTCTTAATCCGTATGGTACAGGCCGGTGAAAAGACTGGTAAGCTAGACGAGGTACTGGAAAGAATGTCTGAGCACTATAATAAGGAGCTCAAGACCAGTCGCCAGATTCGCGGAGCGATGATCTATCCCGCAGTTCTTGCCTTTCTGGCAGTAGCTGCTACCTTGGTCTTGCTCTATGTCGTTATCCCCAACTTCTCGGGAATCTTTGAGCAGAGTGGTGTTGCCTTGCCTTTGCCGACACGTATCGTCTTGGCAGCTAGTAACTTCGTCCAATCTTACTGGTATATCCTCTTTGGAGGGGTTGGGCTTCTAGTCTTTCTATTCCTGCGTTATCGCAGTACTGAGGCAGGACGCTACCAACTGGACCAGCTCAAGCTCAAGATGCCAGTTGTCAAAGGACCGATGCAGAAGATTGTCACTGCTCGTTTTGCCAGCACCTTGGCTACTCTTACCAGTGCGGGTATCCCTCTGGTAGAGGCTATTGATTCAGCTGCTGCAACGACCAATAACGCTGTTGTTATTGACAAGCTGAGAATCGCCAATGAAGGTCTGCAAAAAGGGGAACGTCTAACGGGTATGCTGACCTCGACAGGCCTCTTCCCGCCTATGATGCTCTCGATGGTTAAAATCGGTGAGGAGTCTGGGTCTCTGGAGTCCATGCTGAATAAGACCTCGGATTTTTACGAAGAAGAGCTTGAAGCAGCTATCAAGCAACTGCTCTCGCTCTTGGAGCCGGCCATGATCATTATCATGGGTGTCATCATCGGAGGAATCGTTGCTTCGGTTATGTTGCCAATGTTTGAAATTGCGAATGCCGTTCAACAGGGCGCTGAAGCAAATCAATAAAAGATTATTAAATAAAAAGTTAGGATTCGCAGAGTACTTGCTCTGCACAAAAAGTTAGGAAAACCGTTCTGATACTGGGAGTTTGTGGGGTCTCCCAGCTAGGAACAAAACAAATGCCTCTGTGGGCGAATATAATAAAATATATGAAAAAGAAATAGGAGAACTATTCAAATGTTAAACAAATTGCAAAAGTTCCGTCAGGACTTGAAGAAAAAAGGTAAAGGTTTTACCTTGGTTGAATTGATTGTCGTAATCATCATCATCGCTGTTCTGGCAGCGGTAGCAATCCCAGCTATCACAGGCTTCCAAGACAGTGCGCGTAAGAGCCGTATCGAAACAGAACACCGTCAGTTGGTATCAGCTATTCAATCTTATCTTGGTTCTCAAGTAGATCCTGAGAATGCTACAGCTCCAACAATGAACGATCTGAAGCCTTATATCGCTAAGAACTCACAACAATCTGGTGAGCTTGCTGATACTCTTGCTAAGGATGGAGCAAATAATGGTCCAGCTCATGTAATCAGTGGCAACACGCTGGTTTCTACCTACACTCCAAAGAGTGGCGGTACACCTAAGAAATGGACCTATAACTGGAAAGAAAATAGTAGTGCAAAAGCAGCTACACCAGCAGCAGGAAATCCATAGCCTTAATTTGTCTAAAAAATTCCTAGATAATTAAGAACTACAGTGGCCATTAAGGGTGTCATCTCAAAGTCTAGTAAAACCCTACCTTTGGGATACTTACAAAGAAATTAAATATAATAAGAAAAAAGAAATAGGAGAATTATCCAAATGTTAAACAAATTGCAAAAGTTCCGTCAGGACTTGAAGAAAAAAGGTAAAGGTTTTACCTTGGTTGAATTGATTGTCGTAATCATCATCATCGCTGTTCTGGCAGCGGTAGCAATCCCAGCTATCACAGGCTTCCAAGACAGTGCGCGTAAGAGCCGTATCGAAACAGAACACCGTCAGTTGGTATCAGCTATTCAATCTTATCTTGGTTCTCAAGTAGATCCTGAGAATGCTACAGCTCCAACAATGAACGATCTGAAGCCTTATATCGCTAAGAACTCACAACAATCTGGTGAGCTTGCTGATACTCTTGCTAAGGATGGAGCAAATAATGGTCCAGCTCATGTAATCAGTGGCAACACGCTGGTTTCTACCTACACTCCAAAGAGTGGCGGTACACCTAAGAAATGGACCTACGACTGGAAGACTAACAGTAATTCGAAATAATAAACAGTTAGATGTAAAAATAGGGAGAACATCAACGAATGCTAAAGAAACTGCAAAAGTTCCGTCAGGACTTGAAGAAAAAAGGTAAAGGTTTTACCTTGGTTGAGTTGATTGTGGTAATTATCATTATCGCAGTTCTCGCAGCAGTCGCTATTCCTTCTCTTGTTTCTTTCCAGGACACTGCCCGCAAGGCACGTATCCAGTCGGAACATCGTCAGTTGGTTCAGGCTGTGCAGTCCTATATTGGTTCGCAAGTCGAACCAGAAACGGCTGATGTACCAGACCTTGATGCGCTCAAGCCTTATATAGCCAAAGAATCTCAGGGTTCAGGAGAGCTGTCTAAGACCCTTGCAACAGATAATGGCAAGATTGCTCATGAGGTTAACAAGACGAGTCATAAGCTGATTTCGACTTATACGCCTGCTAGTGGCGGGAAGTCTATTACTTGGGAATTTGACTGGAGATTGAATAGCGCTAGCTAATAATAGCAATGAAAGAAAATCTCTATTCCGACTGCCAAGGCAGTCGGATATTACCAAAGTAGTTGTCATCATCTGACAACTATTTTGGCAATATCAAAAGAGAAAATTAGGAGATATTATCCATGAAAGGAAAAAAAAGACAAGGGTCAACCCTGCCTATGGTTATTGTGGCTATTGTGCTGCTGGTGGCCATGCTGGGCATTATGGCTTCTATAGTAGATACGGGACAGATGCAAACCCAGCGTATGTATAGCTACCTTAAAGCCAAATATATAGCAACATCTGGCTCTCAGCTTGCTTGGGGAGCTTTAGGTGAGGGGGCGTCTTCTCCTCTCTATGCAGAGTTTGGCAGGCGGGCACAAGATAAGGAAGGAAGAATCCCTAAAGATCCTATTATCTCTACTCATACCTTCAAAGATGGAGGTAAAGCTGAGATTGAGATGAATGGATCCTTTGAGGGTGATGACCGTAGCCCTAGAAATTATGTTATAACCATTAAATCAAAATCAACCTTGGCTAATAGTAAAGATTATTATGAGCATGTGGTAATCTTTAACTGGGAAACGCAAGGTATCCGTTCCGAAGAGGGCCACTTAGTCTCGGCTAAATAGATGGATCAAAAAATTTAAATAGGAAAGAATGATGAAAAAAATACAAAAAGGTTTTACACTGACTGAAATCATTATTGCCATCATCCTTACAAGTATGGTGGGACTTCTGATAGGTCTTGTATTTAACACAATGTTTTCAGGCCGCAATATAATCGAGCGGGAAGCTAGTATCCAATCAGAAATGCGAACTTCTATGCAATATGTGGATCGCACCATTGGTAAGGCGACCTCTGTTTTCGTCCTTGACGAAAGCAAATATGGCAAGGATGTCAGAAAAACAGAGGGCTGGAATTATATCGGATTATCACCTGATGGGAAGAAAGTTATAAATTATATTTGGAATAAGTCAACTAAAAGCTGGGACGAGTCAGTGTTAGGAACTAATTCCCTCTATGATATGCAACTGGATCTAGAATTTAAGGCAGATGAATCTTATCAGGATAATCGCTTGATTAACTACAATCTGACAGGTCAATATAAAAACTCTAAGAATAAACTTTCTATTGATACGGCTATCTCAGCTCTGAACACCAAGCAGGTTATATCTAAAGTAGCTAAAGGTAAGAAAGGGGTTGCACTTGCTTATCGGAACGATCCTATTGAGGGTCAGGTAAATACAGCTGTTACTTTCGTTTTTGATACTTCCGGTTCTATGGGTTATGGCCTGTGGAATCAGAAATTGGAACCAACAGATAGTAGAACCCGGATGAATATTTTGAAGACCAAAGCAAATCTTTTGGTTGATGACCTCAAGGAAATAGGGAACGTTAGTGTTAATTTGGTTCGGTTTTCTGGTGATGCAAGTTATATTCAAGAAGATTTTGTAGAGCTAGATAAGGACACAGATACAATTAAAACTAAGATTAAAGCCCTCCCTACAAGTTGGATTACTAACCCTGGAGATGGGCTTCGCTATGGCTTGGTAAGTCTTCAGAGAAATCCAGCCCAGCTAAAATATGTTGTCTTGCTGACTGACGGTATTCCAAATGCCTATACAGCCTCTCCTGACGGGATTGGGAAGTATGATCTGACAGCAAATTTCCCAACAAATGGTAAGCAAATTAAAGCTGATCAACCTGTTTCATTGACTACGGAATATGTGGGACAAGTGGCAAAGACCTTCGGCTCTGGTGTTAAGCGTATTAGTGTCATCGGCTTTTCAGGGAATGTAAAAGAAATAAAAGACGGACAAAAAATAGCTGATCAAATCAAAACAGTCGGAAAGGTAGACTCTACCTTTGTCATTGCGACTAATGAAGCTGCTTTAGAACAGACATTTGCAGACATAAAAAAGCAAATTCAACAGGATCTTTGGTTTGTGTCTGGTCCGTAGAAAGGAAGAGCGATGAAAAAAATGCGAAGAACCAGAGGTTTTACTCTAGTTGAGGTTTTGATAGCCCTCGTTTTGATAGGGGTCATTGCAGCAGGATTATTGACTTTCTTTTCTACTGGTTACCAGAATATTCTGGGCCAGCGTAATCAAAATGCTTTGAACTTTGACATTCAGGAAGATTTTGAAACCCGGTTAGCAAAAATTAAAAAAGATGGTGGAAGTGGCAACGATGTTGAAACTTTCACCTATCGTATAGGTAAAAACGGCCGGAGCAACAGCGTTAGCGTCAAGGGTACGACCCTGTCTTATAAGGATAATAAAGTCAAGAATATCCATCTCTTTGCCGCAAATAAAAAGGAAATCCCCTTGGATATTCCTGAGGATTTGGTCGTTTCATTAAAAGACACAAGTCGTTACTATTATTATGCTGGTGAGACTAGTCCGACAGGTCAAGCAGGCTTCAAAGATAACAAACAGTCTACAAAGGCCAAGATTCATACCAGTTCTGCTTGGTTTCTCAGCGAGTCCAGTATTAATTATAATAATAGTAAGATTGTTCCGGTAGGAACGTTGGGGCCTAATATAGAGAATACTGGTTTTGGTATAGTATTACCTAAGCTACCAGATGATTTTCAACAAATAAGCAGTAACGAGAAACCAATCGCTATCACGGATGAGATGCGCGGACGTTATCTAACCTTTGCAGCACGGGGAATTAACTCATTTGGACGTGTTGGAAAATACCAAGAAGGTCCACAGCGAATTTGGGTTATGGGTCTTCCTAATCGTGGGATGAGACCTAATCTAGTACTTCATACAGATGCTGATTTAGCCTTGATGCGGAACTCTGATAACACAATTTCAGCGATACCAGCTGATGGGGTAGCGCACACTAATACTGTTGTGGCAAACTATGCGGAGACTAAAAAGAATGGAGTCTATGGAGTTGTTATTCCTGTTATCAACTATAAGGAACCAGCTATCAATCAGACCAGACAGCTAATCGCTCTTAACGACTCCAAAATTCAGTTTAGTAATCACGATTTCAATAAGGGTTATACGACCTCGATTTTAATTGGAAATCGTCAGCAGACAGGCTCGCTGTTAACTTATAAGCTAGATAATTCCTTGAACTGGACAGTTAGCTTGGAAGCTAATGGTAAAATTGCTATCGAGACAGTTGATAACACTAATGCTAATAATGGTGGTCGACAATATGCAAATGTTGTACTAGATTATACAAAGGACAATTCCATTCAGGTTCGCGCCTCTGTGACAAACAAGATTTTAAAACTTGAAGTCTTCGTCAATGGTGCTTTAGCTCACACACACGAACTCTTCATGGAGCGTAATGGTGTGACTCATGATATTAGGAGAAGTCAGATTATATTTGGCGGAAAAACTTTTATAAATGAGTTTGCTGTCTATAATAAGAAGTTGACAGACAGCGAGATTAATATTCTTGCTGAGTATTTCAGCGACAAATACAGAGCGAAATAATTAGGGAAATAGTTTTTAGGAAAAATAAGGGAGATTAGGAGATTATGGCAAAAAATATGTTTTCGTCCAAGGGGCGCAGAAGAGCTCTGGACGAAGAAGATAATGAGAAAAAAGGCTCATTTTTAGGAAAATTAAATAAACCGCTCTTCTCATCAAAAGGGAAACATAAAGAACACTTATCTATTCAAGGAGTTCAGATCAAGTCAGATCGTCAAGAAGACTTTGACGATGGGGAAAAATCAACAGCAAAAGGGAGCTTCTTAACCAAGCTCAACAAGCCGCTCTTTTCTAAGAATAGTGGCAGTGATGACATGCCTGCTAAGTCTGGTAATCGTTCGCTCTTTGCTAAGAAAGGCAGTGGTGCGGCGAGCCAACCGGTCACTAGAATGCATGCACCTTACACTATGTTTGGCAAGCCTATCAAGGGCAATCTGATGGCCATTGACTTCACTGACGAATCAGTCTATCTGGTTGTTGCCAGACAGAAGCGCAATGAGCTGGAGATTATCAAGATGGCATCTGCCAATCTGCCAGAAGGTGTTGTACTGAATAGTGAGATTATCGACCCGATTACTCTCAAAAATATTATCAGCGACCTGATGGAGCAGCATGCGATCACTGCTAAGTACGCTTTCTTTGCTCTGGGCAATACCAATATCATCGCCCGTTCGGTTGATGTGGCAGCTAGTGTGCAGAATGATGAGGATATTGAGGGCTTGGTATCTTACGAGCTCCAGCAATACCTGGATATTGATCCGACTTCTTATGTTATTCAATTCCAAGAGCAAGAGTCTAATTCAGCTTTTCCGCTTGATGAAGATACTCGCTCACTCATGGTCTATGCTGTGCCAAAAGGCGTGGTAGAGCAATATCTGGGCTTGGCTGAGAATTTGAAGCTGACACCTTATGTCTTTGACCTTCAGTCCAATACCTTTGAAAAATGGCTGGAACGCGTTCAGGCGGTTAACAATCGTGCTAAGAAGCTGACCAAGGAAAATGTCGGCATGGTACATCTGAGCAAGAGCTTCATCGGTGTTTATCTCTACTCAGAAGGCAAGTTTGTGACCAGCAACTATCTCAATCGTGGCTACAAGGACATCCTGAGCTATGCAGACGATGCTAGTTTGCTGCAGAAGCTTCCAGCAGTGGCTTCAGATGATCTGGATACAGGTCTCTTGAAGAGGGCCTTGGATGAGTGGGTGGCTGATGCTAAGAACCACATTCTCAATACTGAAAACTTCTTTAGCGGGTCAACCGGTCTCAACATTGACAGTTTCTATGTCTTTGGTGACCAAGACATCTGCTGGCAGTTGGCTGCTATTCTGAAGCAGAACATGAATCGAGAATTCATCTCAATTGATAACGTAGATTATGAGAATGTACTGTGGGAAGGTTCTGCCGAGTTTAATGCGGAGTTCATTCCGGCTACAGCCATGTTGATTAGGAGAGCGAACTAATGCGGAGAGATTTAAACTACTTTTCAAAATATCATGTGGCACCGGCTAAGGCCAGTCCACTGAAACTTGCTGCTATTTCCGCTTTTGCAGGGATTGTAGCGATTATGATTGTGCTGATTGGCTTCTTCCAGTTTAGCGCTATGCACCTCCAAGGCGAGATTGACCGAGCGGAGCAGACACTCAAGAGTCCAGAGATGGCTCAAGAGCTGAAGGCAGTCTCTGAGACTGAAGATAAGATTGTTACGGTCAAGAATGACGAACTTCTCTTTACCAGCCTAGAAGGCGACTTCCGCCGCCTGCACCGAGTAAACAAAGCCTTTATGGACTTCCTTAATAAAAATGTGACAAGAAACTTGGTCTTTGACGATATCAAGATTAATAACGACAATGTAGAAATCAATGGTTCGTCTCAAGAGCATCTTTCTATCGCTAAGTTTGAGGAAGAGCTTCGTAAGTCTGAGAAGTTTAACCATATTTTTGTGGACAACATTACTCGCGAGGAAAAGGATAACAATACAGTGTACAAGTTTAACATTAAAATTTTGACGAAGGATGTAGATTTCAATGAAGAGCAAAAATGAGAAAGAAAAGAAAAAAATCCTGAGTAATTTAAATGAGCGTGACAAGAAATTGTTGGCCTGTGTTGGAGGAGTAGCGGTACTTGCTGGTGGTGGGTATCTGGTAACAAATTCTTATACACGGATGGCGCAGTTAGCTGAAGAGCATGCAACTATCTCGACAGAGTTGGAAGGCAAGAATGCCAAGATTAGTCAGAGGAAGTCTCTTACCAAACAGCTCCAAACATTGAATGCTAAGACTCTGGATCAGGCTAAGAAATACTATGGTACGACCAATCAAGGGGAGTTCATCTTCTTGATTGACAAGCTAGTCAACGAAAGCGGTATTAAATTCAAGTCTGTCAACTATACTGAGAGCACAGAGTTGGAACTCCAACAGGAGGGATTGGCTGCGACTTCGTCCAAGGGTCAAAACTCCAACTCTTCTGGTACGACTAGCAGTTCAAGCTCGAGTGAGACGTCTTCTTCATCCAGTACGACCTCTAGCTCGTCTGGTACATCGTCCTCATCTTCATCTAGCAGCAGCTCTTCATCAGACGCGAATACTGCAACAACAACTGCAGCTAATGCAGCGACACCAGGGAACGGAACGACCAATAATACCAACATCACGCAGATGACAGCGGACATTGAGTTCGAAGGAACTTATACACAGGTTCTGAAATTGTTGGAATTGATTGATGGCAATCAACAAAAAATCGTTTCCAGCGAACTGGAATTGGGCGGAAAGAAAAGCCTGTCTAGCACGGAGGAAAACAAAAACCCTGATCTAACCAGCGGTAAAATCAAGCTACGTTTCTATCAGGTTAAAGACGTCGAGCGCTATGTGACTCTAGAGAGTAATGTCGATAAGACACCGATTCAGTTTGCTAACTGGGAGTCTCCATTTGCGATTCCGACTTGGCAGGCAGGCTCTATATCTGTAACGACAGCTGGTGGCGGCACAGATGCAACTGGCAATAAGGGCAGTTTGGGGGCCGCAACAACCAATACAACTAGCAGCGCGAATGCTAACAGCAGTACCAATCTGGCTCCGTCTTATCTGGAGCAGCTTAGCACTCAGTCTAGTCGGAACGATGGTCTGTCAGCTTATTACAATTCATCAACTATCTACCGCTTCGAATCACCACTGAAGCTGATTCAGTCAGGCGGCAGCAATCAATATGATGTGACGGTTGACAATACGGACTTCCTTGAGGGTTCAGGTTCCAATGTGGTTAAGATTCCAGCAACCAAGTCTTCTACTATGTATGAAATGGAATTTGCAGCACCGTATGTATCCTTGAACAATAAGCCGGATGCTATCAGCTTCTCTCTATCTCTGTCTAATCAATGGCAGGGTAAGATTGGCTTGATTGTCAAGAATGCCAGTGGGCAGAAAATTTACCTTCATGTCATTCGTCCAAACAGCTGGACTGGCTGGCGCGAAGTTAGCTTCGATCCTGAAAACATTCCAGGATTCAGCTATCCAATGACTATTGTGGGTTACTACTTTGAAACTCCAAGCGGAGAAAGCCCTGAAACGACTATGAAGCTGGATAACCTATCTGTGAACAACTTGGTAGTCAGCTAAAATACTTTGAAAAAATACCAAATAAGTCTATGGTTTAAAATTTCAAGAGCATGAGTAAATTTTTCTTAAAAAAATGCTAAAAACCAAGTTATTAGACTAGTATTCACGGTGCATTTATAGTAAACTAAAACATAGAGATATTTGAAGTATAATACAAGCAAACTCAGAATAGACGCCCGAGTCTATTTTGGGTTTTAATGGAGTTTATGGAAAAACAAAATCAAGACTGGTTTTGCATTGAAAAAGTTTAATATCATTTAGAAAGTGGGGGGTGTCGAAAATATTCAAATGGCATATTTTTTACCTTTTGGAGCAGGGCTAATAGCGCTGCATACGATTAGCATTTTATTTGTTTCTAGGATTTCATTAATAAAGCGCCTTTTTCTCGTAGTATGGGTCATGCTATTTGCGATTGGTGCTCCATTCCTCTTTCAACAAGTTCCCGGCATAGCCTTTGTTGGACTCTGTGCTTTGGCCTTGGCAGTCTATATGGTGCTGCTCTTTTCACAGGAGCTAGCTCCAGTCAAGAAGAGAGCAACTGCTTCAGCGCGAAGCAGAAGCCAGAAGCATACCAAGAGCACACGCAAGAAAGCGGAAGTGACGAGCGCAGGCTTGTCATCTGCTAGGGATTTGAACTTATCCAATGCTTCAACCGGTAGGATGAGAAAGGAAAGTAAAGAAAGGGTTCAGGCTGAGGAAAGTCCGGCAAGGCAGAGAGTATCTGCTTCTGGTCGCACCCTGGCAGACCGTTCTATCAAAAAGGATATGACAAGATTTGAGAAAGTAAAACCTCTCTACCCTGTTGATAATCTGGCTACAGCTCCTGCCTTTGGAGAATACGAGCCAAACAGTCAGCTAGCGGCAGCTGAGGTCGGTATGGTGGGTATGGACCACAGCGCACAAAAGGCCAATGATGAATTTTTGCAGTCCCTGCTTCATCACCGAAAGGGTTCTACTAAGATTAAGGTGGCCAACTCTCTGATTCAGCCTACGGAAGCAAATGCAGCCGGCAATCAAGGCTATACAGATATAGATGATCCAGCCTTTGAGACTGCTGTTCTGTCTAAGATTAGACCGATGTCCTATACGGAGTCTAGCTATGGCAACTTCAGACCGCAGGCGGTTGAGGTGACAGGTGTTGTTTCTCAAGATGAGGAAGAATTCTTCACTGAGCAAGAACAAGCTCAGCAGCCAGTGGCAGAAGAAGTAGGCAACAGCCTGGAAGATGTTTTTGCTGCTACGGGAGATATCAAGCCAGTTAGAGCGGAAGAGTCAAGAGCAACAAACAGCTTAGAATCTCTCTTCTTTGCTGATTCAGACACTGAGCCACAAGCTAAGATGGATTCAGCCTTCAGCCAAGCTGCTGCAGAGCCAGAATTTTCTGCTTCTGAAGAGTCTATGGTTAGCCGTGATCGCGCTGATATTCAGGGTTATCAAGATATTCTCAGCCAGATTCAGCATGATTTGCTGGGATCTGAAGAGGAAGATTTAACTGCTGAAGTCGCAGAGACTTGGGAGGAAGAAAGTAGCTTCGAACCTGCATCAGAAACGTTTGAGTTTGAAGCAGCCGCTGAACCAGCGGTTGTTCAATCAGTTTCTGAAGACGCTCTTTGGACACAGGCTGAGCCTGTTCAAGAAGCAATTGCAGATGAGACAGAAGAAGATTTGCTTCAGAAAATCACTGATATCCTCAAGGCTGAGGAAGCAGCAGAAGCAAGACCAGCTGCAGAAACTGCGGGAGATAAAGAAGTCTATTTCCAATTCCTCCTACTGGAAAGTCAGGAATTATTGGCTTCTAATGCAGTTCAAGAAGCTGAGAGCTATCTGAAAGAAATTGTCCAAGGCAGCTCAGATCAAAATCTTCGTCAAGAAGCGTTCAATATGCTGGACAAAATCGTGAAAAATTAATACTATATAAACATACAATTGTAATCAATTAGAAGGGTTTTAGGGGAAATTATGAAAAGTTGTAAAACAATCACAGGGACCGTTGTCATTGAGATTGAAAAAGGGATGGGACTGGGTGAAGTCCATGAAGTCTTTGTTGACGAGGGGGTCAATCTGACTTTTGTCATTAAGTCAAAGCAGTCTGAACAGCCTTTTGCCTTGCTGTCTAGCAAGAACATCCAAGGCATCGGTGACTTTGCGGTCATGGTAGAAAACAGCTCAGTCTTTCAAGAGCTGGAAGAGGCAGATCTGAAGGTCTTGAACGACAAGCAGGGTAGCGTCTTTGACGAAATTGTTATCACAATTGATGGAAACAAGGTGGGAACTGTTGTTGACTATCATATTGATGAAAAGAATGAAATTGGCTACTTGGTGGTTAATTCTGAAGATGCCAGCGAGGAAATTCAGATTCCTAAATCACGCATCTTGATGATTGGTAAAGAGTACATTATCCTCAATGATGAAAAAAAGACAGCTCCTCATCTTGAAGCAGATGTAGAAATGGGCCGTCTGGCTGCAGCAGATTTGCTCCATGAGACTGAGGCTGCAAAACCTGCCGAAAAAATTGAGGAAGTAGTTGCTGAAGCACCTGTATTTGAGCCAGTTGTAGATGAAAAAGCAGATGTGAAAGAAGAAGCTGCAACAGATTTGACAGAGGCCTTGGCTGCTGTAGGTCTGGGAGCTGCTGCTCCTGAGTTGGAGTTTTCTGAAGCAGTCGTAGAGACAGCAGAAGAACCAGAAGTTCAAGACTTGGTACAAGAAACAACAGCTCCAGCTGAAGAAGAAGTTGAAGAAACAGATGCAGCGCTGAGTCTGGATGCTGCTTTGGAAGAAGTATTGGCAGCCCCTGCTGAGGAAGTAGAAACAACTATCAGCACAGCGCCAGTTGCTGAAGAAGAGTCAGGAGCAAAGAAAGCTGTTAACGACTTTATCGATCGGCAAAAACGTCTTCTGGTAGGTAAAACACTGCAAAAAGATCTTGTTAATGCAGATGGAGGAGTAATCCTGAATGCCGGAGATACTGTTTCAGATGACATCATTGATTTTCTTCGCCGTATCGACCGTAAATTCCTTATCCGCTTAGCTGAATGCGTAGTATAAGGTTGGGATGAGATTCATGTCAAGAAGAAAAAGAAAGGTTTCATCAAAATATCAAAAACTACTTCCAGCAGCGACACTTGCTGCCTTTCTGCTGGGTAGTTTATTTTATGTCATTTTTGTCTTTAATCCAACGATTGACCTGAGTATCAATGGCCGTCCCTCTATGAAGGTTCGCTCTCGGAGCGAAGCTGAGATTGAAGTTTACAGAGAACTGCCCTATAAGGCGACTTTTCAGCTGTCTACGGGGCAACACTTCTCTGTAGATATGCGCTTTTTAGGACTGAGCTATTTCACAGAAGAAGAGCTCAAGCGGCTGGATAATATCTCAGCCAAGACAGTCTGGGATAAGTTTACACCGTTTTTCGATACCAAGGAAAATCTGCAGATTTCCATCTATCCTAACCGTCTTTTTTGGCTTAGACCTTTAAATGATGTCTTGGCTGCCCATCCTGATGTTCTCAGTCAGCTTCCAACGACCAATCATCTGGTCATGGACGGCGAGTCTAATGTAAAGGTGGGAGATAAGTCTAATGGCTATAAGATTGATCCTGCTGCTTTTATCCAAGCATCTGAAGAGATTGCCAAGACTGGTAAATTTGATGATGTCAAGGTTGAGAGTACGCCTGTCGAAGCAGAAGATCAGAGTGAGCTTCTGAGCCAATATACACACTTTATAGAGCGTAAGGAAGTACCACTGCCGACTAACGCTGCTCAAGCTCAAAACATGAAGACAGCTTTTTACAAACTGCAGAATGTTTACTTGGCTCCTGGTGAGACCAAGTCTATCTCAGAATTACTTGGCGCTTTGAATGCAGAGTCCGGCTATCTGCCGGTCAAGGGTAAGGATAATAAAGAAGTTTACGGCCAGGGTGCTGAGCAGATTGTAGATGCCATTCAGCAGCTCGCCTTTTCACGGACCAATGTTATTTCCTATCGAGGACAGTATTTCAACATCGGAACGCCTGCTGAAGGTTTGACCGAATTGACCATTCAAAACAATACAGAAACAGATATGGTATTTTCATTAAGTTTGGAGGAGGGGCAAGTATCCATCATTCTGGCATCTAAGTGATACTCAAGGGAAGTCGAAGTTTGACATTGTCACCTGAGATTTTCAAAGAGTATAAAAAGGGAAAAATTATGATTGCAAGTTTAGTATTTATATTAGGTGTCGTATTTGGGAGCTTTTTCAATGTCGTCATCTACCGTGTGCCACTGGAAAAGAGCATTGCCAAAGGTCGGTCTATGTGTCCGTCCTGCGGCCATGTCTTGACTTCGGTGGAGCTGATTCCGGTTGTGTCGATTATCATGCAGGGCTTTAAATGCAAGCACTGCAAGGAGCCGATTTCACCGCGCTATCTCATTGTGGAGCTCCTGACGGGTCTGCTCTGGCTGGCCTCTTATCTGATCTTTCAAGATCAGGGGCCATGGATGGTTGTTTCAGCCTGTCTTTTGGTGTCGCTTTGTCTCATCATCGGTTATATCGATTTTGATACTCAGTACATCTCGGACTCGGTTCTGTTGGTTTTCTGGCTGGGCCGTATGGCTGTTACGTTTTTTACCAGTGAATTCAATTGGGAACTGCTCTTTTCGCTGCTAGTCGGCGCTGGTCTCTACTCTCTCATTTATTTTGGGGCCAAGGCTTATTACAAGAAAGAGGCTTTCGGGATGGGGGATATTCTCTACTTAGCTGCCCTGAGCAGTTGGTTTAGCCCCTTGAATACGCTGATTTTAGGATATGGTTCTTTCTTTGTAGCTGGAGCGATTCTCTTAATCGCAACCATCTTTAAGAAATTCAAATTTAAGTTGAAAGAAGAAGTCCCTTTTGGTCCTGCTATGAGCATCATGGCGGTTATCCTATATTTCTGGGGAGGAATCTAGGAAACCAAAAGCGACAATAGAAATGGATAGAAAAAATGTTTAGGAAGAAAAAAGTTATCATAGCATTAGCGACAGCTACTGTCCTTTCAGGCAGTGTGCTGCCTGTCAGCCGCCTAGAGGCAAATGAAAAGGCCAGTCTGGATCCATCTTTAGTGCAGGTGTCAGATCAGTTTCAAGCCAAGAAGACAGGAGCAGTCGTCTTTTCAGAAGATGTAACAGTGCCTAGCACAGTGTCAGCCGATTTCATTGATAGTCGTTTGGCTGGCACGCCGATGGCTGGATTGGGAAAAGCTTTCAAAAAAGCAGAGAAAGATCATGGAGTTAATGCAATTTTTCTCGTAGGGCTGGCTATTCACGAATCGGATTACGGCCGCAGTCAGATTGCTCAGGCCAAGCACAACCTGTTTGGTTTCATGGCTTATGACTCCAGTCCTTTTTCCAGTGCAGGAAATTTCGCAACATTTGACGATGGTATAGATACAGTTGCCCGCTATCTCAGCGAGCACTATCTCAAGCCTGGCGGTCAGTTCTACAATGGTAAGAGCATGGCTGCTATCAATGTAAGATACGCATCTGACAAAACTTGGTCAAGCAAGATTATGATTCGTATTCGAAATTTTTTGAAAAAAGGTTAAGGAGGCTGGGACAATCATGTCTCAGCTTGCTTTATTATAGAAAGAATTTCTTTTGGTGAGGTGATTGACGGGGTTTTTCTTGTTCTCTGGGGCTCTAAAAATTCCTAATCATCCTCTCAGGACTAAAAAATAAAAGCTTGCTTCTGCGACATCGTCTTTTATGGCGAAAAATGACTTAATTAGGGGATTTATGAAAAGAAAATTTGACGTAAGCGATGTGTTAAAGGAAGCCTGGGGACTGACTGTTGATTACTTTTTTGTATGGACAGCAGGGCTTGCTATCATTCAACTGCCATTTTTTATTCTGGGGCTGTTAATTCTATTTTTTTCTCCATTGACCTCTACATTTCTTCCAAGTATAATTCTGCTGGGATTTCTATGTTCTTTTGTGATTGCTTATATCCATAAGTTTTCCTTGACCATGGTTCGTAATCCGCAGATGGCGCGAAGAAACTTCTGGAGGGCTGTTGGCTACAGTATTTCTGATGGCTTTTTTGGGCGTTTGCTTTCTATGTCTATTTACGTCTTCATGTTTTTCTTGGCTATGTTACTTCTTTTTGTATACTTCTATAATGTCTTTATGTCAGATGCAAATTTTCAAGAGAATATGGGAACTTGGATGATTTGGGTTGCAAATAATCAAGAAAAGATGGCTAGTATGCTCTTCCTGCTTTTTTTGATAGCACCAATGTTTAACTTGTTATTCCATTTGTTTTACAGTTATTTTATAGTCTCTCACTTCTTCTTGTTGCCTTATATTATTCAAGATACCAACTCCTCTGATAACCTATTGCGTCCTCTGTCAGCCTTTGGCAGCTTGCGCAAGTCCTTTTCTTGTATGAATGGTCAGAGGGGGCGTTACTTACTGGTAGAGCTTGTCTTAAAGCTTATTCCTGTAGTATTGGGTCTGATAGAAATTTTGAGTTTACTTTTTAGTGCTGCTGTGTCTAATATTGTGGGAATGATTGTTAGTATGATAAATGGCTTTTTGCTGATTTATGCCTTGGCAGCCCGCTCGGTTATGGCTGACATCCTGATGTCTTATGATCGGGAAATAGTTAATTTTGGAGATTAATATTTATGAAAAAATTAGAAAGGGTTTTAGGATTTAGGATAATGAACGATGAATGATGTAAAAGTAACAAGGGTTTTCAGAGAATCTTGGGTTTTTGTTACAGAATATTATTTTGTCTGGCTGAAAGGCCTTTTGCTGGTCGGAATCCCGCTTGCAGTGCTGGGCTGGTTTCTTTTTCCGCTGGTTTCGAGTTGGTCTTACCGGTCCATTTTAGTCTTGACCTGTTTGGCTTTTATAATTGCCTTCGGTTTTGCTTATGTCAATAAATTTGCCTTGACAATGATACGAAATCCGCAGATGGTTAAGCTCTATTTTGGCTATGCGGTTTGGTACAGTATCTCAGATGGCTTGCTTACTCGCCTCTTTTATTCCTTCATTGTCAGTGCAGTCCAAGTCCTGATTCTGTACATGGGTTGGTCGGCAATCGGCATCAATCTTGGGGTGGCTAGTCTCTTTTCCTTTTATCGGAGGGCAGTAAGTCCAGAGGCCATTGTGATTTTCCAGTTTCTTTTTCCTTTCTTGTTCATGGTCTTTTACCTGCTCTTCACTTATCTGGTTGATTCGCACTTCTTTTTGCTGTCTTATATCATTCAGGATACTAGCTCCAGAGACAATCTGGCCAAGCCGCTTTCCTTTTATGGCTGTTTGAGAAAGTCAGTCCTGCTGATGAAGGAGCGCAGGGGGCGTTATGTTCTGCTCAGCTTTTTTCTCGCTTCTTTTGGTGGGCTGATTGGGCTGGGTACTCATCTCCTGATGGATCTGATAAGGCAGTATATTGGTCCCTTGCTGGGGGAACTGGATGATTTACTTGGCCTGATTCAGATGATTCCTGTCCTAGTTTTCAGTAGCTTTTACTGTGTATTTGTTCTGGTTGTTCGGACAGTTTTTGCTGATACTCTGATGGAAAATGATACAGAAGTGGTGGATTTTGGTGATTAATTTAGGAAGTAGCAAGGCTAGACAATACTTGATAGAAACAAGAGGAAGGATATGAAATCAGTAACAAGAATCTTAATAACAGCTTTGGTGCTAACTGGGATAGGCTTTATTCCTCTCCCTTATGAATTAGAGACCGTGAGGCCGGCTTTGAATGCCAAAGACTTTGTCCAAGTTCAAGGAGGAACTGATAAAGGAAAAGGTAAAATCTATGTCATGGCTGTTGGTGTTTCCAAGGCCCGAGTGTTCAGTCTCTTTTTGACTCTGCTGCCTAATTACAGGCTGGAAACAGAGTATGTCTCTGTTCCTGAAAACTATTTCGATAAGGAGAAGGGACGGGAAGAGCGAGAGAACAGCACAATGGGGTCTTCCCATCTTAATGCCTTGCAGGTGGCTTATCAGGCTGCTGGTCGTACAGTTGAGATTAGGCATAAAGAGATTTACGTAGGTGGTATCAGCAGCGAGACGCCTCTGTCAAAGGAGTTGCAGCGAGGCGATGTGATTTTAAAGATTGACAATCAGACTTACACTAGCCCATACGACATCGTTGATCAGATGGAACAGCGGACAGTCGGCGATGTGGTATCAATTGAGTACAGCCGTAATGGTGTAATCGGTTTGGCTAGCGGTCCTGTGATTGTGGATGAGACAACTGGTAAGCCTGGTTTGGGAATCGAATTGGGTTCTAAAGCCAGTGTTGCCATGAATCCTCTGACGGAGTTTAAGAGCAACGGTGTAGCAGGTCCTTCTGGTGGACTCATGTTCAGTTTGGAGCTTTACAACCAGCTCGTGTCTGAAGACATTACTAAAGGAAAAACTATTGCTGGTACTGGAACGATTGACCACAAGGGAAATGTTGGCCGGATTGGCGGGATAGAGATGAAGGTCATGGCTGCAGATAAGGCAGGCGCTGAGATTTTCTTTGTTCCTGATGACACCATTGATGCCGATATTGCCCAGTACAATCCCAAGCTGCGCTCTAACTACCATGAGGCACTTCGTGCTTCTATCAAAATCAAGAGTAAAATGAAAATCGTCCCTGTCAAAACCTTCAACGAAGCTTTGAACTATCTCAGAGAGATGGAATAAGGGACTTTGCTATTTTTGAATAATCAATAAAAACATAGGACCTTGCTGGTTATTTATCTGGCAAGGGCTTTTATTATAGAATTTTTTCAAATAATTGCCACCTTAGCACATAAATACTTGATTTCCAAATCGCTGTGTGATATATTTATAACATAAAGGGTGTTAAATATTTCTAACATAAGGAAAGGAGTCTATCATGAAAAATAGTCAAAAAACGGGTGGTCTCATTGCGATGATTGCCGCAGCTCTCTTTATTGATTTTACTGTTTTATTTGGCTCTAATCTTAGTTGGGGACCCAAGTTAGTTATTGCTGGTATTTCAGTGTTAGGTCAGATTGTAGCTATTTGGGGCTGGCTGCACATGAAACCATGGCCACCTAAGAGTCAGAAAGGTAAGGAAAAGACTATTTTTGACTTGTCTGCTAAGCTTTACACGATGCTTTTGTTTGCAGCAACCATTTTTTATACAGTAGGGATTTGGGTTGCGACCCCAAGCGTAAGATCTGGCATTAAAGAATGGATTTTGGGAGTTGGCCTCGTTATTGAAGTGATTGTATTTGGTTTTTTCTCTTTGAAAAATGTCAAGGAAACTCCAGACGAACGCTTCTATGCGAATCTAGCTAAGGCAGCTAGCTTGATGTTTGTCTTTATACTAGGCGCACTGATGATCCTAGCAGTTATCATTGGATACATGGGGTCTCTCACTCTTTACATGGGCCAGATGTTTATTAGCATAGCTGCCTTGATTTGCATCTTTGCAGTTGTCTATCTTATCTCAGAACGGAGAGGATAATCATGGCTAGAGAAAGCAAGATTATCACCAATCTAAAATCCGTCCGTGAATCCATGGGCATGACCCAGCAGGAGCTAGCCGACCGCATCGGCATGCGACGCGAGACAATTCTGCACTTGGAAAATAACCGCTACAATCCTTCGCTGGAAATGGCTCTCAAAATTGCTCAAGTCTTCAATCTAAAAGTAGAAGACCTCTTTGAACTCAGACAGAAAGAGGAGACATAGTTCTTTTCGAGACTTGCTATTAAGTTTGTTGTTCGGCTAGGGCTTGAAACAAAAAGAAAAAATCCTTTGAAACGTTGATTTCAAAGGATTTTTGTTATATAAATTACTTAACTTCTGTAAAGAATATGTTATTTTTAAGATGTGTAATAACATTTAAAAACCTTATTTTGATAGGATTTTATCTAATAGAAAATAAATGATAAGTATAGAGATATGAATTTATAGAAGTTTAATCAGTTATGAAAAAATTTAGCTTTTCTCTTGCTTTTCTGATAAGTGTGTGATAGAATTATAGTGTAAGTTACGATAGAACACAAGGAGAGGAAATGAGTAGAGAATATAAAACAGTCAGAGTGGCCCATGAAACTAAGTACTGGTTAAATGAACTTATTTTTTTGAAGGAAGAACAACTAAAAAGCGAAAAAAATTCTTTAATAGATAAGTATGAGGCAAAATTGAAAGAATATGAAGATTTTTCTCAGGGATATTCTCCGACCTTGTCTATTATGGTCTCCAGCGGGAGTGTTTTAGAGGCCGCTTATTATTTTGTAAAAGAGAAAGATGCTAGACAGGAGATTGAGTGGTCTCAAGTGTTTGCAGAAATAGCAAGCCAAAAAGTGGATTACTCGCAAGAAGTGGGCACTATTACTCCGAGATTTTATCTGTTTAGTGATGTGTTACAAGGTTTAGAGGATTATAGGTATAAATTGAAACCAGACTCTATGCAGAGAGTAATCAATTTAAATTATGTTATCAAAATTTTTATATACCTTTATTATCGTGCTAACATAAAAGATATTGAACTATTAAAATCAAAAAGAATTAATAAGTAATAAGGATGAGATTCATCTTTATTATTTATCAATAAAGTTTTATAGTGTTATACACTTTATTTTTTGAGAAGATAGTTCTATGGAGTTTGACACTATAAAACGAAAAAGGGGGAGAGAAAATGGAAGCTCGTGCTTCACCGAAAGTTACTTAAAACTATACAGTAACAAAAAATATTAAAGGAGAAAAATATGGTCAGAACATTTAAGGACATTTTCATTAGTGAGAAAATGGAAATGCCAGATATCAATGGAGTTAAGCGAGTACAAAACTTTAATTCCAATTTTTCAGTAGAATTTATCTTAGATGATGAATCCAGAGACTTTTTAAAGAAAAACTTACCAATTGTGGGTGTAATTTATGAGCCGACTTTGAAGAAGTTCGCAGAAAACATCATTATTCTTAATCGCCAAAAACATCGTGTTTCAGATGCGCCTCGAATTAGTCTAATGAATAAGCCAATTTATCAAGGTTACAAGGGAACTTCTTTTTACACCTCTATAATTGAAGCTTAGTAATACAGGGGAGAAGTCCTCCCCTTTTCAATAAAGGAGAAACACAATGAAACAATTTCAATATTTTTGGGCGAGTAGCACGTTCGTGTTGCTAGCTATTATTTCTGTGTTAGCTGGATTTACTGCGGACGGTATAAATTTCAAGGCATATACCCCGTGGCTATCAATTAAGGCTGCGCTATTATTGTCGGTAGTCGTATTGGTTATTCAGCTGCCTGCTCTAATTATGATGTTAGTTGAGAGAAAAAAACAAGAAAATCTTGAATAAGCGAGGTGTATCTATATGGGTATATTTGGTCGGTTATTGTTGTGGAATAGAGAACGAGTAAGGAATTTTAAGCCTAGTCTCTATCTTCCATTCAGATATAGTAAAGCTATTTCAATTTCCTTTTACGGTGTTTTTATAGTTCTTTTGCTTAGTATCTTTGCCAATTTTCAAACAAATTTAGCAACTACTATTGTTGCGACCTTATTCTTAGGGATTACTGTATTTACCTTTAGATATTGGAGACGAAGACGATTAAAGTTTTTTAATAGTGTCAGATATGCCTTAAATTATATGGTGATTTCTAATAAGTTTTATGAAAGTCAAGTGATTAACGGTAAGGAAAAAATCATCAATTATATCCCGCTCCAGTATCAAGAAACTGAGCAAGATGTCCGAGTGGCATGCCTGAAATATGGGGGTAAGTACGATTCTAAAGCGAATCAACTCGCCTCTCTTCTCTCTAGTTCTGTATCTTTAGAGTTAGAAGAGATGATTGAATACACTAATTCCGTGATGTATATTTTCCCTAAATCTGCTGAAAAGAGATTAACTTGGGAAGATACCCTTCAGACTGCAAAATTGACAATTTCCGAGAAAGTAGGATGGCAATTCGGTTCCCCGCCTCACGTCCTTTTGGCAGGTTCGACGAAGTCGGGAAAAACGGTGATGATAGAGAACCTTGTGGCTCAATACTTGCATTTAGGGTCTGAAATTAGGCTACTAGACCCCAAAAAGGGAGAACTCTCTTGGGTTGTTGGTAAAAAGTTAGAGGATAGGTTAGGCTATAAAGTAGTTTATAATTCTCCCTTTCAAATTGCTGGTGCTTTAAGAGAGGCTGTTGAGGAAATGAATAGACGCTTTCAGGTTATGGCAGATAACCCAGATACCTATATTTCTAAAGGGAAAGTTTTATCTTGGGCTGATGTCAAGGGGAATTATCCCCTTGTTATCGTGCTTGATGAGGGGATTGCTTTCAAAACAGAGGCAGAAACGACTAAAGAAGGGAAACAAGCCTATCAAGAGGCAATGTCGAACCTTGGAAGTCTATTAGTAAAATCTCGCCAAGCCTCTATCGAAGTTATAGTAGGTCTGCAGAGAGCCTCAAGTGATTTCATTCCGACGTATATGAGGCAAAACTTTGGCACAGCACTTTTATTAGGTTCGACTACTGCTGATTCAGATTCGTGTCGCATGATGTTTTCAAGTCAAGATATTGATTACAAGACTTGTGATATTGGGACAGGCTATATTCAAATAGACGGAGTGATTCCTAATCCTAAATATGTTGAAGTTCCATTCAAGTCTGATGAACTAGATTTTGAGAAATATTTTGATAAGGCTTGCGATTTTTATTGGAGTATGAGAAATAATGACGGTCTTTCGGACTAGCGAAATAGGGACGATTGCCTGAAGGGCAGAATCGAGCGGAGCGTTCCTCTTTTCGCTAGGAAGAAAGAGCACACCGACTGCTTCGCAGGAGGCCAGAAAAATGTCCCCAGTACTAATAGGGGGTGCACACATACATGAAATGTACTCTAAACCCTTGGTACGTAAGGGGTTACGGCTCGTTAGTTGCACCAAGAGGTCGCAAACCCTTGGGAGAGTAAGGCTGAGAGGTGTTTTCGTGTAGGATAAATATTTAAAGGAGAAAAATATGGTTTACAATATGACAGACACAAATATTAAAATTGGATTGCTTGACCTTGAAATGTCACAGTTTGATATTCCTAAGAAAGTGGTGATTTTGTCAGTTAGGGTGAACAACAAATACAAAGAAGTCAACGGCGAAAACGTGAAGACAGATGAAGTAAGTAAAATTACTTGTACTGTTCTTGATGCTGACAAAGTGAAAGTTCTAACTGAAATGGGAATTTCTACTGATGACTTAAAAGCAATTAACCTAGAAATTATCGGCAATCTGGATAAGATAGCAAAACTTGCTCAAAACGATGCTTTGTTGAATGTTTCTGTTGAATTGGTTCGTCCTAAGGTACGGCTAGCTTGGAACATGGCTAGAAGTAATTGGGCAGGTGTAAAAATTGTGTGTGAGGATATTAAAGTTCTAGGAGAATAATCCTATGAATACAGTCAGAATTGATTATTTTGCTGTGACTGTTAAGGATGTTCCGCCAGAAAGAGTTCTGACAGATATCCTTCTGATTCCTCTTGAAAACTTTACCTTGAATGATTGGGGCATAAATAAGTATAAGCAACATTATTCTTGTTCAGAAATTAAGGTATATTTTAATGCTGACAGACTTTCTATGGGGACGTTTATAGAGTTGAAAGGAAAAGCCTGCCGTCAATATGAAGAATTTATGGAGGGAAATGTTAATAACTGGATTGCCTTAATCACCCGTTTATACCAGTATAATGTCAATTTCACTCGTTTAGATATTGCTCACGATATATTTGATGGTACTTTAGACGTACAACGAATATATGACTATTGTAAAAAGGGGTTATGTATTTCCAAGGCAAAACACTTTGAATATCATGAGAAATCAGTTCTAGATTCTGGTGAGCGTGTAGGAGAAACAGTTGCAATAGGTTCACGAGGTAATCAGCAGTGGTGCATATATAATAAACGCATGGAGCAACTTGGTAAGCAAGAGCTTGTAGAGGTTCCGTCTTGGATTCGCGCAGAGCTTAGATGTTGGCAGGAAAAGGCTAATATAATTGCAGAACAGTTATTTTTAAAACGTCCCTTATCGTCAATCTATTTTGAGGCTATCAATGGTCATTATCGCTTTGTTCGTCCAAATGCGACAGATAGCAATCATTGGAGAAGAAAAAAAGTCAAGTGGTGGATAGATTATCTAGGAACCGAAAACCAGACATTTCTTAGTATTACAAGGGCTAAAACGACACTACGGCAGTCTGAAGCTTGGACAGAGAAACAAGTTGCGAAAACCTTAGCAAAAGTGTATATTGCGAAGTATCAGGCCTATGACGTTCAAAAGGCAGAAGATTATATTCAAAGCTTACTCAAAGAAGGACTTTCAAGGTTAACTGAATAGTCCCCAACTTTGGGGACAAAAAAAGACGACTTGAGAATAAGTCGCCTCTAATAATTAACTAACTAGATTATAGCATAAGAAAGGAAAGTATTCCAATGATAGAGCTTAAGACAAAGTCAGACTATGATTTAACTAAAAATTGGTATCGGAAGAAAGAATTTTTAGATGAACTTTGGAAGGGTATGAAATTACCTACATTGGATCACTACATTCGTCAAATGAGAAATAGTCCATATTCTTTTGGAATTTGTGGAACTCATGGGAATGTCTTTATTCATGCGGAGGTGTTTAAAGATTGGTTTGATTACAAGATTTTCCATGAAAATGAGGCGGTTATAGCTTAGTATAAGGGGGTAAAAATGAAGGTAGGTAAGACTACTCGAGTTCTAACTGTTTATCAATGGAAACCAGACCCTTCTAAAAAGGGCAATGTGCTTGTTAAGTTTGCAATGAGATATACTCATCCTTTGATAACAAAAAGTCGTTATAAGTACCTTACAAGGGGAGAAAATAAAGGGTGGTATACGACTAAGGCAAAACCAACAGGAAAGGACAGTAAGGGACACGAGAAGTTACTTATTTCTGATATAAAGAATAGTCAGCTGATTACAAAAGTTTCAAAATTATTAAATGAAATGATTGATGAAACCGTATTAGATTTGACTGGAGAAAAGCCAAAGAAATTAGAGCCTAGCAAAACTTTATGCCTTAAAGAGATAGCTAGACCGTATGATGAAAACAACGAATTATATGGTTTAGCTTTTAAGTGGTGGGTCAATCGTGTTAAGCCTGCCAAGAATACTCTAAAGACTAGAGTTAGTGTTTATAATCAGCATATTTCCCCATATTTCAATGAAAATATGAGCCTTAAACAATTCTGTATGGAACAGGAAAAAATGCAAGATATTATAAATAATGCAAGTAAGGGAACTTCAAAGAACATTCATATCTATCTTAAAATGATATTTGATTGGGCGGTAGAACAGGGAGAATTGACAGCGTCGCAACACCCTATTTTGAATAAGAGGGTTAAGCGTAAGACACTAACAAGCGCAGAGGAGCAGGCGAAACTCAGGGAAGATATAGCTGAAAAATATCTTGAAGTTGAAGAGGCTAATCAAGTATTTAAGATTATTGAAAACTGGACTAAGCGACATAATAATGAACTAGTTGCTGATGTACTCAGAATTATCTACTTGACAGGTATGAGACCGAGTGAAGCATTAGGTTTGAATGAAGATGTTCTAGATTTCAAGAATAAACTCATTAAGGTTCATTGGCAGAGGGCAAGCCATAATAAGACTGACAAAGAAATGACAGAAGAAGGCTTGCGTGATGAAAAGGAACGATATAGAGCAATTCTAAAAACTAAAGAAAGCGTTAGAACTATTCCGATGTCACCAAAAGTAGAACGAATTTTACTTAAATATATTGAAAGAAATAAGTTTCAGGCGAGATTTAATCCGACTTATCATGATATGGGATATATTTTTACTAGGGTATATATAAAAGGGAAGAACCAGCAGGGCAGTCCATTGTATCATACAGAAATTTCAATGTTCTTAAGAGGTGGAACTAGTCAGTCCGCTAAGTATAATAAGAAAAGTGGAAAATCCTATAAGGATATTGATGACCTAGTTGATTTTGGTAGACCTGTTCACATAGTTCCCCATATGTTCCGACATAGTTTTGTTTCAGTCATGGCTGATAAGAATGTAAGTCTAAATGTTATCCGAGAATTTGTGGGACATTCAGAAGATAGTAGAGAGATAGAAAAAATTTACCTTCATGTCATGCAAAAAGGTAAACATAAGATTGAACAAGCCATGATAGATTTGTCTGAAATAATTTTTTAATTATCTTATAAAATTCAGATATTTTATTAAAATTAAAAGAAATCCTTGAAATTAGCGAATTTTTGGGATATAATCATTGTGACACCATATATAGTGTCGCTGTAAATGAGGTACATCATGGGCAAGGAAAAAGAGTTGCAAAAAATAAAAAATAACCCCAAATCTGTTACCCCTGAACGCTTAGAATCTCTGTGTAAAAAATATGGTTTTATGTGGAAGCAAGGAACCAATCATTCAATAACCTCTCATGCTTTATTGGAAGAAAGCTATCCAATACCGCGACATAAGCCGATAAAGCCAGTTTATGTGAAGAAAGTTATAAAAATGATTGAGAAAGTGATAGAATTGGAGGAGGGTTTAAATGATGAAAGATAAAGAATATTATCTTGGATTGAACTATCCGATTTTAATTGAAAAAATTTATGATGAGGGTGAATTATTATTTACTGCCTCTATTAAAGAGTTACCAGGATTAATCGTTTATGGTGAATCTTTAGAAGAAGTTTATGATGAGATTGAATTAGCTAAAGCAGACTGGATTGAGGCCAACCTTGAGTGGGGGAGAAAAATTAAAGAACCTCTTGAGAACTCTCTGGAAGAGTATAGTGGAAAAATAACGCTAAGATTACCTAAAACCTTACATAGAGATGTTAAAGAACGCTCTGAAATTGAAGGAGTCAGCTTAAATCAAACTATGGTACAATTGATTAATGACGGGTTATTCAAACAAACTCAAAATGCTGTTGAACAGCTAACAGAGCAATTTAAAGATATGACTAAAAAACTTAGTCAAACCATTGCTGAAAAGGTTTCTGCACCAGAGCAACATATTCACCAAACAATCATTATAAAAAATCAATCTGAAAAAATACAACCTTATAAAGAGCAGAATATTACTAATAATAGACTACAAGATAATAAAGTAGTTTCATGGTCTATTGGAGGTTAAAATGAAGACAAAAAATATTGAGATAAGAAGAATAACATTTAGTAAATTCGAATTTAATACTCATAACACTGGAGAAGTTGAAGAAGATGGAAGAGCTTCGATTAATTTAAATTTTCCTGACAGAGAGGAAGGACAAGAGAATCAACTTATTCTGATAAAGATGGAAATTTCATACCCAGATAGTCAGTATCGAGTTATTGCTGATATTGATGCCATATATTCGGTCTTAGCTTCAGATTTACCAGAAGATATTTCGCAGGATGATGAATTTCAACAAGCACTTATTACACCAATGATAGAGAAGTTTAGATTATATGTTGGTATGTTTTCTGAAGGGGCATATGGAGCTGTTCTGATACCAAATTTAAACTTTAATCAAGACTAGAAGTTATCCGTTTTTTATTATTCATATATCATTATGGAATATTTAATCAGTTGAAATTCAGTTATTTTCCTAAAATAAAAAGAAAAAAGCCTTTGAAATGTTGATTTCAAAGGCTTTTAGTTTACTTAATTATTTAACTTCTGTAAACACAACGTGCTTGCGAAGTTTTGGTGAGTATTTCTTCAATTGAAGACGGTCTGGTGTGTTGCGTTTGTTTTTAGAAGTAAGGTACAAGCGTTCACCAGATTCTTTGTGTTCAAGTGTAATATTTACGCGCATGGTAGCTCCCTTCTATTATTCTGCTGCAGCAGCTTTGGCAATCTTACGGCCCTTGTAGTATCCTTTAAGGGATACACGGTGAGAGCGTGAGTAATCACCAGTAGTTTCGTCAAAAGTTACAGTTGGAGCTGTCACTTTGTAGTGAGTGCGGCGTTTGTTTTTCTTCGCTTTGGAAGTGCGACGTGCAGGTACTGCCATTGTTTGTTTCTCCTTTTAGTTTATGAATTCGATTCAATTTGATGATTTTCATCAACTTTAACAGTATAACAAAACTTTTTTGTAAAGTAAAGTTACTTGACAGATTTTGTTAAATCTTTTCTGCTTACGTTTTTAAAAGAAACCGATTTTTCCGTATGCTATAATAGGAACAAAGGAGGCGGACTATGAAAGCAGCATTAAAATTACTTGGTCTATTCTGGCTGGGAATCATGTTTATTATTTTAATCTTTTGGGGGGTGAAAAGTTTTCGTGATTATCAAACTATGAAAGATGTGGAAAAGCATTTGACTATGGATTTCCAAAGAATGGGATACAAGGGGAAAGTGACAGTCAAAAACTACGATAGACCGGCAGGTTATGGTGAGACCATGGACTTTAGCTATAAAGAAAAGATTGATGGAAGACTTTTGACCTTCTCAGACAGCGTGGATTATGATCCGACAAACAAGCAATACGAAGCTTCAAGATTAAGTCCCGTGCCTGAGGAAACTGAGACAGGCTTAGATGATAGCATTCAGCTAGAAGCCATGTGGCAGCAGCCTTATGTTCAGAAGCAGTTTAAGAAAATGAAGTCAGTCTTCAAGAATCTAGATGATGAGGATCTGACTATAAAAGAAATTTCAGGTGAAACAATAGAAGTGCTTCATCAGGATGACGGTCAAATAACCTCAGAAATGCTGGATGCTGGGCAAGCAGAGCTAGTTCAGGATTTCCAAAAGAACAGGCAGAAAGGCTTGCCTCTCAATGGTTATTATAATGTTGATGTTGAGTCTTATCTGCAAAAACATACTCTACAGCTTCGAGTGAACTATGAGCTATTAGTTGATGATTTGTATGATGATGAGAAAGCTAGAGATAAGTACCCCGGAGTCTTTTTTCAAAAGCTTAAAAAGTTAGACTACAGTCAATTTTGGGATGGTTATTACCTAGTAGGCTATGATTTGAGAGAGCGTTCTGGTAGCGGTATAGGCGGGAATTCTGAGGTGATTGTGTTGGATATCCGTGGGGGTAAATTGGTTTGCACTTTTTAGAGTTTTATTATTTTTAAGGAAAATTCATTTTTTGAAAAATTCTGAAAATTTAAAAATTTTCCTCTGTAAAATACAGCCTAAGTGTGGTATAATAAAGCACAAAGATTACTGCAATGAAAGGGAAAGCTATGACAGATAAGGATATTCGTCACAGAAGTAAGATTTATGACAGTATGGTTAAATCTCCTAACCGTGCCATGCTTCGCGCGACGGGGATGACTGATAAAGATTTTGAAACGCCTATTGTTGGTGTGATTTCCACTTGGGCGGAAAATACACCCTGTAACATCCATTTGCATGACTTAGGCAAGCTGGCCAAGGAAGGCATCAAAGCAGAGGGCGCTTGGCCTGTCCAGTATGGAACTATTACGGTTGCGGACGGGATTGCCATGGGAACACCGGGCATGCGCTTCTCTCTGACCTCACGCGACATTATCGCAGACTCCATCGAGGCTGCCATGGGCGGGCATAATGTGGATGCCTTTGTAGCTATCGGGGGCTGTGATAAAAATATGCCAGGCTCCATGATTGCAATTGCTAACATGGATATTCCTGCTATCTTTGCCTACGGCGGAACGATTGCGCCGGGGAATCTGGACGGCAAGGACATTGACTTGGTTTCTGTCTTTGAGGGAATCGGGAAATGGAACCATGGTGACTTGACAGCTGAGGAAGTGCGGCGCATTGAGTGTAATGCCTGTCCTGGCCCTGGTGGCTGTGGCGGTATGTATACGGCCAACACTATGGCGACTGCTATTGAAGTTCTGGGCATGAGCCTGCCAGGCTCTTCTTCTCACCCTGCTGAGTCTAAAGACAAGCAAGAGGATATCGAAGCAGCTGGCCGTGCTGTTGTAAAAATGCTGAAAATGGGGCTGAAGCCTTCTGACATCTTGACACGTGAAGCCTTTGAAGATGCAATCACAGTTACCATGGCTCTGGGTGGTTCTACTAATGCTACCCTGCACTTGCTGGCCATGGCTCATGCGGCCAATGTTGAGCTGACGCTTGATGACTTTAATGTCATTCAAGAGAAGGTACCACATTTGGCTGACTTGAAACCGTCAGGTCAGTATGTCTTCCAAGACCTTTATGAGGTTGGTGGAGTGCCGGCTGTGATGAAATATCTCTTGGCGAACGGCTTCCTGCATGGCGACCGCATTACTTGTACAGGTAAGACTGTGGCAGAGAATCTAGCAGAATTTGCTGATTTGACACCAGGTCAAAAGGTCATTATGCCACTTGAAAATCCAAAACGTGCAGACGGTCCGCTCATTATCTTGCATGGTAATCTGGCTCCAGACGGCGCTGTTGCCAAGGTTTCTGGTGTTAAAGTGCGCCGTCACGTTGGACCAGCTAAGGTCTTTGACTCAGAAGAAGCCGCTATTGATGCGGTACTGGCCGATGAAGTGGTCGATGGCGATGTGGTTGTAGTTCGCTATGTTGGACCAAAGGGTGGCCCTGGTATGCCAGAAATGCTGTCACTTTCTTCTATCATCGTAGGGAAAGGTCAAGGGGACAAGGTGGCTCTTCTAACAGATGGTCGCTTCTCAGGCGGTACTTACGGCTTGGTTGTTGGACACATTGCTCCGGAAGCTCAGGATGGTGGCCCGATTGCCTACCTTCGTACAGGTGATATGGTCACGGTTGACCAAGACACCAAGGAAATTTCCATGGCAGTCTCTGACGAAGAGCTGGCGAAACGCAAGGCAGAAACGACCATCCCACCGCTTTATAGTCGCGGGGTACTTGGTAAATATGCTCACATGGTATCCTCTGCAGCTAAAGGTGCTGTTACTGATTTCTGGAAACCAGAAGAAACGGGCAAGAAATAGCTTATATATGATAAAAGAACCCGCTAGTTTTTCTAGCGGGTTTGATATTTTTATTTTAAATGTAGATAAACTAAGTACCTTCTTATCTGGGACTAATCCCCAAGGCAATGCGGCCGAAGCGGCTGATACGGGTGATTTTCCAAGCAGGAGACCAAGTAACTTCGACAGAGGCACTTTCAATCTCATCTATTTTTTTAAGAGAGTCCATAATGGCGATGGGCAGGCTCTCAGCACAGTCACAGGCTGTATCGGTAAAGGTCATGACAACCTTGCAGTGGCCGTTTTCGTCTAAGTTGATTTCATAAATCAGCCCTAAGTTATAGACATCCAGCTCTACATCCGGATCGTAAATACGCTCGAGCTTCTCCACCAACTTATCCTGAATTGCAGCTGCTCGATCATTGATTTTGATATCGTCTCTCATGGCTATCCCCTTCTATCTGAGTTGAATTGTTTTTATTTTCTCACAATTCAGACTTTTTTTCAAGCTATTTTGGAACATGAAAACGGATTTAGTTCTTCCAAATGAAAAATCCCTTTCAGACTCCTCAAAATGGCGGACTTATGATAGAATATAAGTACTAAAGAAGGCGGAGGTCAGAAGATGAAATTACAAAAACCTAAAGGAACTCAGGACATTCTTCCTCAAGAATCAGCCAAATGGCAGTATGTAGAAGACTTTGCCCGCAAGACATTTAGAAAATACAATTACGGCGAAATCCGCACGCCGATTTTTGAGCACTATGAAGTCATTAGCCGCTCGGTCGGGGATACGACAGACATTGTGACCAAGGAAATGTATGACTTCTATGACAAGGGCGACCGCCATATCACGCTGCGTCCAGAGGGGACAGCACCCGTGGTGCGTTCTTATGTAGAGAATAAACTTTTTGCTCCTGAAGTGCAAAAGCCTGTTAAAGTCTACTATATGGGCTCTATGTTCCGCTATGAGCGGCCTCAGGCTGGACGTCTGCGGGAGTTTCACCAGATTGGTGCAGAATGTTTTGGCTCTAGCAATCCTGCTACAGATGTAGAAATGATTGCCATGGCGGCTCAATTTTTCAAGGATATTGGCATTACCAATGTCAGCTTGGAGCTTAACTCGCTGGGGAATCCTGAGAGCAGAGCTGCTTACCGCCAGGCCTTGATTGATTATCTGACTCCACTGAAGCCTAGCCTATCAGCAGATAGCCAACGTCGCTTGGAGGAGAATCCGCTGCGCGTGCTGGATTCTAAAGAGCCCGAGGACAAGGCGGCTGTAGAAGGTGCACCGTCTATTCTGGACTATCTAGATGAGGAGAGCAGTGCCTACTTTGCGGCTGTTCGCTCCATGCTAGAGATCTTACAGATTCCTTATGTCATCAATACCAACATGGTCCGTGGGCTAGACTACTATAATCACACAATTTTCGAGTTTACGACAGAGGTGGCTGGCAGTCAGCTGACCATTTGTGCTGGCGGCCGTTATGATGGGCTGGTGGCTTACTTTGGTGGCCCTGAAACGCCAGGTGTTGGCTTTGGTATGGGCTTAGAACGTTTGCTTCTCGTACTTGACAAGCAAGGAGTAGAGCTGCCGATTGAAACCGCTCTGGATGTTTATGTAGCGGTTCTAGGACCTGGTGCCAATGGCAGAGCTTTGGAGTTAGTGCAGGCTCTCCGCACACAGGGCTTTGCGGCAGAGAGGGATTATCTAGACCGCAAGCTCAAGGCTCAGTTTAAGTCGGCTGATAGCTTTAAAGCCAAAACTCTTATCACCTTGGGTGAAAGCGAAGTGGAAAGTGGCCAGGTAACTGTTAAGAACAACCATAATCGTGAAGAGATTACTGTTAGCCTAGACCAAATCCAAGAAAACTATCAGCTTATTTTTGAGAAATTGGGGTTTTAAAGGTTTGAACCTGACAGTCGGAAACGCTATAGTATCAGACGTTTGAATAAGATTGGTTGACAACGTGTAAAGATATTTTCTAAAAAAATATCTTTAAAAACTTGAAACATAAAGTGATTATTGATATAATGTACCCGTTATATAAATTTGCTAAAGGAGAAAAAACTATGGCACAAATTAAATTAACTCCAGAAGATCTACGCACATCTGCACAAAGATACACTCAAGGTTCTGAAAATGTAACTCAAGTTCTTAATGAATTGACTCGTGAACAAGGTATTATCTCAGATAACTGGGATGGTTCTGCATTTGATAGCTTTGAAGCACAATTCAATGAATTGACTCCAAAAATCAGAGAATTTGCAACCTTACTTCAAGATATTAATGCTCAATTGGTTAAAGTTGCTGACATTGTTGAGCAAACTGACCAAGATATCGCTGCACAAATTCACTAATTTTGTTATAACGGCTTTAGGAAGGCAAGAGCCTTCCTATTTTTGTAAAGATTAAAAATGAAAAAATGGCAGTTTCTTTCATGTTTGATAAGAAAATCGCTGCATTGTAAAGGCAAGCTCTGACAATCTGAATCAATATCTGAATTAGACTGTTAGAGCTGTTTGTGTCTTTCTGTGTGCTTTTTTATGTAACAATAAACTAAAAAAATTTAAAAAGAAAAAGAAAAAGAAATTTACATCCATGGGAAATAAAAAATTACTTAAGTATATAGGAAACGTTGTTTTGGTTATCGCCTTGCTGGCTGCAGTAGTGACGCTGAATGTCGCAGTGCAAAAGAATACAAGCACTGCTAGGGACAGCAAGATTCGCACTGACCAAAAGACTAAACTGAATGTTGCGGTTGTCAATGAGGATCGGGCTGTCAAGGTTGACAAGAAAGAGTACAATCTTGGTGCTAGCTATGTCAAGAATCTGGAACGAGATGACTCTCAAAACTGGTATATTGTGACGCGTGGAGCTGCGGATACTGGTCTCGAAAATGGCAAATATCAACTGGTCGTAACGATTCCAAGTGACTTTTCAGAGAAGGTGCTAGATGTTAATGCTATCAGCGCAGATCGGACAATCGTCACTTATAAGGTCAATGCTGCTGGAAATCAGCAGATTGAAAATGAAGCTAATAATCTAGCTAAGGATATTATTGCGGATTTGAATAGCCAGTTGGTTGATATGTATATGGCTAGCATCCTGAGCAATCTTTATACAGCCCAGCAAAATGTGCAGGCTAGTTCAGAGGTGCAAATTACCAATATTGGCAATTATCGAACCAACTTGTTGGAGTCTGCTATTGGGTCTAAGAATATCTTCCCAACGTTGGTTAGTATGTCTGCCTCATCTGTCGAAGCCAATAACTCTCTGAAGACGACTCTGGAGACTTATGCTAAGGCTTTTGACGACTTGGATAACTCTCAGGCGACTTATGGAAAGAATTTTGATAGCCTTCTCAAACAGCGGGCAGATGACCAAATCAACTATGCCGCTTTTATGAAGCAACTGATGGAAATGGATGAAAAAGTTGTCCATGATGATACTCAAAAACTCTACGCTAAGTTAGAAGAAACACAAAAAAATTTCACTAAACAGCTTGGCCCGACCGATGAAGTAAAAGATGTTGATGCTGATAATGTCAGTAAGCAATTAGCGGATTTGGAAACTGCTTTGGAAACTGAACGTGGGCAATTAGATGTCCATAAACAACAGATTAAGGACTTTGTTGATAATAAATTAAGGACCTACTATGGTGTTGAAGAAGGCAAGCCTATTACTTTTAGCGCAGTGTTAGGAGATGCTACAACAAGCTACGATGCTTCTTTGAAGGCACAAATAGCTGAAGCAGTAAAAGCTTTGCCAGCTTCTCAACCAACAGAGGTGAAATTCGGATTGCCTGTTCCTGCTCTTGACTATTCAACCATTTCGCAATTTGGAACACCACAAGGAAATGGAGGTGCTGAGTTAGACAATCTGGCAGCAGCTGCAGAGAAAGCGGCTAGCTCTACAGCCAGCCCAGTTAATAGCCAGGTTGGAAAGGCTACTTTGTCGGTCACTCCACCAACAGGTGTAACAATTAAAGCTATTACATACAATGGTGAAACAGTAACCAATGGGCAAGAAATTAATTTAGCTGAAGGCGCTAATTTTAATGTGCAGTTTAATGTAGCTAATGATGCTGCAGCTACTTCAGTTGACAGCTCAATTGATATTTCTCTGAATGGCATTAAGGTTGCAAGTGCGCCAGTGAATGTAGAGGATGCACAAAAAGCGGCAGCGGCATATGGAGCTAAAGTACAAGAGATTTCTTCTGCCTATCAACACGTTATGTCTTTAATCCAAGCTTATAATTCTTTTGATGAGTTAAAAAATAAAGATATGTCTGAATCTTTATCTACCCTTTTGATAAATGCTATTAATTCGAATCTAGATAGTTATCAAAACAGCTTGTCTAAAAGTAACGATGGTAAGAGTCAAGGGGTTAAAGAAACGTTAGATGAAACGATTAGTAACTTGAAAAACAAGATTGAAGACGTCAAAGGAACGAACGCTAAACTCGCAACAGAAATCGGAGAACAGCTCAATCTTTATGATAACCTACAAACTAGAATGTCAGATATTTCAAAAGCTCAGGCTTCTTCTACAGAGGCGTTGGCTAAAACTGACACCGATTTGTCATCTCTGAATTCAGAATTCTCATCCTTGCTGTCTTCAACTTCTGGCGTTAAGTCTTCTTCACAGACCAATGTGCAAGCAGCTGATGGTGTCAACCAGATCTTCAGCAGCTTCAATCGTGAGCTGGAAAATGCACAAGGAACGACAGAGAAACTGTCTGCGAATGCTGAAAGCTTGATGGGACAATTCAATAAGGAATTGGAAGACAATGGCAACTTTGTGGAGTCCTTTGTCAAGGTTCTTAACAATGCCTATGAGAATGGTGTTCCTAATGAAGTATTGCTGGACTTCCTGTCTAATCCAGTTGCTCAGTCTTCTTCATCTGTCAAAGCGACTGTTAATGTTTACCGTCCATTCACATGGATCCTCTTGTTGGAGATTGTCAGTCTCTTTACGGCCTATCTTTTTGCAACGCAAAATATTGTGCGCAAGGTTAAAGACCGCTTTAAACTTAATAAACTACAAGATACAGATATTACGACTGTGGGTATTCTAGGCTTCCTGTCTCTGACGATTGGTCTGGTCATTGGAATTGTCTCCAGTATGCAGCTTCACATTGGCAAAGAATATGTACCATCTTGGGTCTTGTTGATTGTGGTTGCTAGCTTTGTCTTGATTCAGGGGCAGTATTTGTTCCTCAAGCATCTGCGCGTGATGGGTATGGGGTTAGCTTTCTTCATGATTATCAGCTTTGTCTACCTATCTAATGCTATTGGTACGACAGCTAGTCTGACTGGCTTCCCGGCCTTTATCAAGAGCTTGAATGCCTTGTCTGTGCTAGAAGGCATGCTGTCAGGTTACTTTGACGGCAAGACCGCTGGCTTCTTTGCCATCTTTGGTCTGATTGTCTTACTGGCTCTGCTGGTTACAGCTAATATCTTTATCAAGACTAGAACATTAAAAACTGAGGAAGTTTAAAAGAGTATGAAAAGAATTCTGTTTTTATTCCTACTCCTAGGTTCGTTTGCGGTGACGACTGTTGCCGCAGATGAGCTTAAGGATAATCGTCTGCAGATAGATAATTCGCGGATTGAAAAAGAGCAAGAACTGAACTTTGGTGCACAATCGGAAGGCACCAAGTCTCTTTTCGTTGCTGAAAATCAGGAAAAAATTCAGGAAATGAAGCAGTATCAAAACAAACAGTTGGCCACAGAAGCGGGACAACTGTTTTCTGCTATACAGGGGCCAACGGATATTTACCATTCCAAGGAGCTTTTTCAGCCGGGAACGGAAAAATTGTCCAAGTTGCAAACGAGTTTGAAAAGTGATGATGAAAGCAGCTGGGATGATTTTCTGCCAGGAGTAGTCTACTTTGTAGCAGCCGTACTCTTGGTCAGTATGACTGTCTTTGTCAGCTATCGTATCAGTAAGGGAGAAGTATAACATGGAAGGACATATCAATATCACCCTTCGTTTGCGGGATAAGGACGTGGATATTCGCATTCCTAAGCGGATTGAGGTCCGCCGCTTCATTCGGGAGATTGATCAGATTTTCAATATCGAAGGAAAGCGCCATAAGTATCAGCTGCGGATTATTAACAAGGGGTTGATACTGGATGAGGGCAAGGTTTTGGCTGATTATCCAGTCACAACAGGAGATTTAGTAGAGATTGAGGGGATTTAAGGTGACTGAGGAAAAATTTGTATTTGCTGAACAAGAGTTTATCTATGAAAAAAATGACAAGAATTGGAGCCTAACGCTGAAGCGTTCGGATGTGGCAACGCAGGATTTGCGGGAGCTCTTGCTTTTGGACCTGCACCATCCGCTTTTCTTGGAGCAGGAGACTAAGGCCGACCATGATAGTGTCTATTTCACCTATCAGATTGAGCCTTTGGGGCTGTCCAAGGAAGAGATTGAAAAGCGCACGATTTCTGAGCGGATTCGTCTGGCTCTCAATGTGTTTGCTTTGGAAGCGGCACTGGAATTGCCGGTTACTTTTTTGCTGCATCCTAGCAATCTCTTTATTACCAAGGATGCACAGGCGAAGATTGCTTATCGCGGAGTTCCAGGTATTATGACACCTCAGGCTATTTCTCGGGAGGACTTTTTGCGTCAGGCCAAGTGCTTTGCGGTGACGCTCTTTGCAGATCTGGACTTTATGGAGCTTTACAAGGGCTCGTTAGAGCTAGAAACTCTGCCAGATTTCCTAGTGGAGCTGCGTGAGGCTGACAGTCTGGAAGATGCGGTTGCTGTGTTGGAGAAATCCTATCAGGAAAAGGCTGCAGAAGAAGCGGAGAAGCAGACACTGGTCTCCAAGCGC
This sequence comes from Streptococcus sanguinis, assembly GCF_050223295.1. Classification (GTDB taxonomy): domain Bacteria; phylum Bacillota; class Bacilli; order Lactobacillales; family Streptococcaceae; genus Streptococcus; species Streptococcus sanguinis_X. The sequence continues at coordinate 2,279,327 of NZ_CP071424.1, read as the reverse complement.
CAGCATAAGATTTTCAAACTGGCGACCATCTGGCTGACAGCAGCTGTTGTGATTTTGACCATTCCTTTGATTTATTTGATTTTCATACAGAATCCTTTCAAGGAAAAGCTGTTACAGGCGGATACTGCCTTTATCAAAGTGGACTATAGCAAGGTCATCGATGAGCTGGAAGGAATTTCTCCTAAGAGCCTGCCGAATACACAGAAATATGAACTAGCCTACTCTTATATCCAGGGCTTGGAATTTTCTGATGATCAGCGTAAGGTCATCCTGAACAATGTCACACTAAAATCAGATGATTTGTATCTCAATTACTGGATTCAAGTTGGACGTAATGATTTTGAAGATGCTTTAGACACAGCCAAACGGATTAATGACTCAGATCTAATCATCTATGCCTTGACGCAGGAGATGAAAAAGGTACGTGAGGACGATAGTTTGTCTGGTAAGGATCGGGAGACTAAGCTTGAGTCCTTGGAAGGCGAGTATAAGAAATACTGGGATAGCCGCAAGGAGCTTCTAACTGGTGATTCTAGCTCAAGCGCTTCTAGCGAGGAAGGTTCTTCAGGAGCAAGCTCTTCGTCCAGCAGTGAAGCGTCTTCTAGCAGTAGCGCGAAGGAGTAAGTATGAGCAAGACAATCATCATCTATACAGACCATTTGCGCTATGAGCTGCAGCTGACAGAGGACAAGAAAGTTCTCCTAGCAGCGAGCGAGAAGGCTCAGCTTTACCTGCCCCATCAGGAAACTCCTATCCAGCTTCAGCTAGCTGAGGGACAAGTCTTTTATCAGATGGGGGAAGATACGGGTGTCGTAACTGACGGCTTGGCCTTGGGTAATCTCACCTTATATCAATCTGATTCAGAACCGGCTGTTTATGACCTGCTGGACAGAAAAGAGTTACTCATTAGCGACCAGAAGGGAGCAGCCATCAGTCTGGAAGCGCCTTTGGAATTGCTCTTGAAGCGAACAAATGATTCTTGGCTTTTGACCAAGATGCGAGGTCAAGTTTATCTCAATCACGTTGAGTGGACGGGAGACCAAATCCAGCTGGAGGCCGGTGACGAGCTAAGCTTGGAAGGTATCTGCCTCAAGGTCTATCCAGAAGAAATCTGGGTGACGGGTCCAGCTACGGTCAGTTCTAACCTGACCTTGCGGGGCGCTTCTCGCCATGGTTTTTATCCAGACTATCCAGACTATCACCGCTCACCGCGGATTATCTATCGGAGTTCAGAGGACAAGATCCAGATTGCTCCGCCAAGCAAGGAGCCTCAAAAGCCCAATGATGAACTCTTGAGACTGATTGTGCCGCCACTTCTCATGGTTGGGGTGACGGTGCTAATTACACTGGTTCAGCCGCGGGGGATTTATATCCTCGTTACGGTGACGATGTCAATCGCCAGTGCTATCTTTTCGGTTCGAGGTTTCTTCAAAAACCGCAAGAAGTTCAAGGAAGACAAGAAGGAGCGCATAGATCTTTATCACCTCTATCTGAAAGACAAGGCTATTGAGCTGAACAAGCTGGAACGTGAGCAGCGTGATGGCATGCTCTACCATTTCCCAAACATTAACGAATTGACTGGTCTGGTGACAGACTACAGCCACCGCATCTACGAGAAGACACCGCTGCACTTTGACTTTCTTTACTATCGCTTGGGACTTGGCCAAGTGCCAACCTCCTATAAGCTGACCTATGGTCAAGAGGAGCGGAGCGGAAAGAAAGATGCGCTGGAAGAGGAGGGCTATGCTCTCTACACTAGACATAAAAAAATTCCCGATCTTCCTATCGTGGCTAATCTCAGCCATGGACCGGTCGGCTATATCGGTCCGCGCAATCTGGTCCTGGAACAGCTCCAGCTCTTAGTCATGCAGTTAGCGGTCTTCCACTCCTACCACGATGTGCAGGTGATTACCATCATGCCAGAGGAGGAGCGCGACCAATGGGATTGGCTGCGCTGGCTGCCGCATGCGACTCTGCAAGAGCTGAATGTCCGTGGCTTTGTCTATAACCAACGGACGCACGATCAGGTCCTAAACAGTCTCAACCAAATACTGAAACTGCGCAAGGCACAGAAGGAAGAAGCGACCCGGCAGGAGACGACACTCTACAGTCCTCACTATGTGGTATTGGTCACAGATGAAAAGTTGATTCTCGACCATATCATCATGGAGTTCTTCACAGAGGATCCAACGGACCTGGGCTGCTCACTCATCTTCGTGCAGGATGTGATGAGCTCGCTGTCTGAGAATATCAAGACGGTTATCAATATCAAAGACCGCAACACTGGTCAGCTAGTCATGGAAGAGGGAATCCTCAGAGAAATTGACTTCCGCTTGGATCATTTCCCAGAAGGCTATGACAAGGAACGAATCGCTCGGACCTTAGCGCCGCTCAATCACTTACAGAATCTCAAGAGCTCAATCCCTGATACTGTAACCTTTATGGAGATGTATGGGGCAGAGACCTTCTCAGACCTGCAAGTCTTGCAAAAGTGGCAACAGAATGCGCCTTATAAGAGCTTGGCGGTGCCTATCGGCCTGCGGGGTAAGGAGGACCTGGTCTACCTCAACCTGCATGAAAAGGCTCACGGACCGCACGGGCTGATTGCCGGGACAACTGGATCAGGTAAGTCAGAGACTATCCAGTCCTATATCCTGAGTCTGGCCGTCAACTTCCACCCACACGATGTGGCCTTTCTGCTCATCGACTACAAGGGTGGGGGAATGGCCAACCTCTTCAAGAACCTGCCCCATCTCTTGGGAACCATTACCAACTTGGACGGGGCCCAATCCATGCGGGCGCTAGCTTCCATTAATGCGGAGATTCACCGTCGGGAGCGGCTCTTCAGAGAGTTTGAAGTTAATCATATCAACCAATATCAAAAGAAATTTAAAAACGGGGAAGCAACTGAACCCCTGCCCCATCTCTTCCTCATCTCGGATGAGTTCGCAGAGCTGAAGGTCAACCAGCCTGACTTCATCAAGGAGCTGGTATCCATCGCTCGGGTCGGACGTTCCCTTGGGGTCCACTTGATCCTGGCTACTCAGAAGCCCTCTGGGGTGGTGGATGACCAGATCTGGTCCAACTCCCGCTTTAAGCTAGCGCTCAAGGTGGCAGACCGGACGGACTCGATGGAAATGCTTAAGACGCCAGATGCGGCGGAGATCACCCAGACTGGCCGGGCCTATCTGCAGGTCGGGAATAATGAAGTCTATGAACTCTTCCAGTCAGCTTGGTCAGGGGCAGACTACCAGCCGGATAAGGATGAGCTGGGTATCGAAGACCATACCATCTACCTGATCAACGACCTAGGCCAATACGAAGTGCTCAATCAAGACCTGTCAGGTCTCGACCTAGCAGAAGATATCAAGGAAGTACCGACAGAGCTGGAGGCTATTGTCAGTCAGATCCAACTACTGACGGAGAGCCAGCAAATCCCACCGGTACCGCAGCCATGGCTGCCGCCGCTTAAAGAGCGGATGACTCTGCAGGAGCTGGAACCGATCCAGCCGCAGGAAGCCTGGGAGCAAAAGAAGCCTGTCTCTGTCCTTCTGGGGATGGCGGATATCCCGCAGGCACAGAAGCAAGAGCCTGTCTCAGTCAACTTGTCCAAGGATGGGCATATCCTGCTCTACGGAAGTCCTGGTACGGGGAAGACAACCTTCCTGCAGAGTGCGGCCATGGATTTGGCTCGCAAGTTCAGTCCCAAAGATGTCACGCTCTACCTGATGGACTTCGGGACCAATGGTCTAGCACCGTTGGGGCAATTACCGCAGGTAGCCGATACCCTGCTTTTGGATCAGACGGAGAAGATTGCCAAGTTTGTACGCATAATGGAGCGAGAGCTCAACCGGCGTAAGAAGCTCTTGTCGGACTACGGTGTTGGTACATTGGAGCTCTACCGTCAAGCTAGCGGTCAGCAAGAGCCGGCTATCGTTATCCTGCTGGACAGCTATGAGTCCATGAAAGAAGAGGCTTATGAAGCGGAACTCTTCAAGCTTTTAGTGCGGATCTCCCGTGAAGGTCTCAGCATCGGTGTTCACCTCTTGGTGACAGCTGGCCGTCAGTCCAACCTACGGGCGCAGTTCTATGCCAACTTCAAACACCAGCTGAGTCTGCCGCAGAATGATGTGGGAGAAGTTCGCTTGATTGTGGGCTCTACTCTACTTGCAGCTACTATGGAAGACATCAAGGGTCGGGCGCTCATGAAGCGTGACGAAGTCGATGTTATCCAGCTGGCTCTGCCAGTAGCAGGTGCCAATGATGCACAAGTCCTCAACAACCTACGTCAGGAAGTCGCTTCTCTCCAAGAAGCATGGACAGGTCAACGCCCAAGTGCCATTCCGATGGTACCAGAGGAGTTGACAGAGGCAGACTTCTACAGCCGGGCTAGTGTCCAAGCCGCTTACAATCGGGGATTAGTTCCACTAGGACTGGACCTGGAGACAGTTGAGCCAATAATTTGGGATCTATCTAAGGGTAATCTTCTCTACTTAACGGACAAGGAAGAACAGATGAGTGCTTTTACTCGACATATTGCACGAGGAAAGCAGAAGGTGATTGTGCTAGCTCCTAAGTATCATAATCTCCCTGAGATAGAGGGTGTGACAGTATCTGTAGGCGATGCAATAGTTGAGATGATAGATGCGTTAGAGTTGAGAATAAAAGAACATCTAGATAGCAGACAAAGTAATCATATTGTCAACGTTATCATTTATGACATGTCTTATCTAGTAGATGAATTGACCCCAGAGTTATTAAATCAACTTTCGTTCATTATTGAAAGAGGATCAAAAGTGGGATACGGCATTATAATGATGTCAAGTGTCGATCTTAATCGTAGAATAGATGTAGCTTCAAAAGCAGCCAAGACAACGAAACAAGCTATTCTTGGAATTAGGATAACGGATCAACCAATTATTACGGTCACTAATAGACCACTCCGTGAAGGAGCATTACAAGAGCAAGTTCACTATTATGTAGATAGTGGAATAGCGAAACAGATTAAAGTATTAATGTTTTAACTTAGAAAGGGAAAAATGATATGGGGCTACTTGTTGGAGGCTCAGAACGAGCAGGACGATTAACGCAAAAAAGGAATAGACTTGAAGCGTTGAAAAAAAGGCTAATAGCTCAAAATACAGATATTCATTATGTAGTTGGGTTACGCGAGAGTGAAATTGCTGGCAGTAAGTATGATTTAGAACATCAAAACGAACTTGATAGTCTATCTAACTTAACAAAGCTTTTAGATAGTAAAAAAGCAGTTATGGTAGCTTTATTAGATAGTGAGATTGCCTCTTTGGGAATCCAAATTATCGCAGAGATAAATGCGAGTAAAAATGAAGTATAGTGGAGGAGTCAAATGGGAACAACAATTAAAGTAATGGATGCTTCCTTGATGAAGGATTATGGGAATTCTGTTTCAAATTTTGCATCTAGTGTAGAGTCGGCAGCCGCAGACACATCTAGATCCTTTACAACTCGTGTAGAAGGAAACTATGCAGATGCTATTAATGCTTTCTTCACAAAATTAAACATGCTTCAAACGCAGGTATTTGAAGTGGCTCCATCCGTTTTAAAAACATATGGAACGAGTATTTCAAGTTTTACAGATGCGATTCAGGGAGAAGGATTCACTAGCATTGCTTATACTTCCGACGCCATTCATGAAATGGCCAGTGAACTGAAAGGCAATCAGCTTGAGGAAGCGAATTCGGTGAAGGCGGGAATAGAAGCAATTCTAGAAGACATTGTTGCAGAGTTAGGGGAAGGGGATTCTCATATCAATGGATTTTCTGAGTCAGCCACCCTTTATATGGAGACGGCTGCGAAAGACCGTGAGACAACTCATAATAATATTGTGACAGCTCACGACTTAATGAGTAAAGAGGTTAAACCGGCAACTGAAAATTTTAAATCTCTGAAAGATATTGTAGACAATGCCAAAGTTATTGTTTCCATTAGCCCACAGGAAATTATTGATTCTATCAAGCATGGTGCTCTTACAGCAGAGACGATGTACTATTTAGATGCCGTTCATACAGATGAAGACGTAAAAGCGATTAAATATCTGATGTCAGAGGGGAGTTATAAGGACTTACTCAATGATGGTTCTGGTCGTAATCCAGAAGGACTGGAGTATGAAGAAAAACAGAAAATATTTGAATCTCTTGGCAAGCTTAAGGGTAAAAAAATGAGCTTAGCAACGATGGCAGTCATCGTTAGAAGGTTTGAAAAGGAAGCTATTAATGCAGAGTATGGTATGTATGATGGTCGTCTTCCGCATATTGAAGCATTTTTCCGTGGAATGGCAGAACAAGACCGCGAAGGTGTTCAAGACTACACTGCGCGTTTGTCTATTGCATCTGGAGATATTGCTAAAGGATTGAGAGGGAAAGCGGATGCTTATGTGCTTAATTTTTCTGAAGGCAGTGGCTTAACAGCACAGGACTATCTGAATACGCTCGCATCTGGCCAAGGTGAAATCATGCAGATTGATAATAGGTTGCAACGATTGGCCAAAATAAATAACCTCTTTAAGTTTGTTTACTATAGTCAACTAGGTACAAAAGAGCATAGCACAACCTATGTTGGTTCAGGATATGAGAAAGAAACATTTAGTGCTACTTCGAAAGGCTATTTGACCAATCTAAGGTTCAATGCTTTAGGAGAAATTGAATTGTCTACCTATTGGAATGGACTAAAGACGGGTGACTATAATTTACAAGAGCTATATACTTACGATGGTGAAAAGACTAAACTTTTACAGGCAGAAATTGACGACTTTGAAAAGAAGAAGAGAAATATTGTTATAGATGAGGGCTATAATATAGCTAAGTCTGCCTTGTCTCTTTACAGTCCACAGACGGGAGTCCTTCTGTCAATTATTGAAGAGGGTATCAAGTTTAAGACCTCTGATGTTGAAGGTGGACTGAAGAGCTCTTTGAAAGTTGCGGAAGGAATATCTAGAATTGAAGCAGATGAAATCTATAAGAAGAGCAATCGGACTGTTAAGTTAGGTCAATCGATTGTGGATGCCTACTTCAGGGCCGATGAGTATGACACAAAGATTGCGCAATTGAAGGAGGAGCAGTCCTATCTTTTCCATGATACAGGTGGACGAGCAACCTATGAAAAACTTGTTGGCGGGGGCAATCCAAAGGTTATAAACGCTGCTTTTGATTCTACTTATGATTTGAGCAGCCATCTTCAGCAGGTTGATTTTGAAAGGAATGGTATGCGGGGCGCGATTGCTCGAGAGGCATATGATGGAACGGCAGCAGGTATGGAGAATGTTATAACGAAAGTGAATCAGTTTGATACTGAGATGTCAGAGACAAAGATCGTAAGTGGCCAAACAAAAGAGCTGCTTGCGGGATCAGGTGGCCATGTCACGCTCACAGATGTAGGCGTGAACAATGTGAAAGATGCCCTGTCGAATTTAGCAAGAGGAGCAAAAAAGGATGGCATTCTTAGCACTAGTGCCAATGACTTTACCAAGACGAACGCTGTTAGCTTCAATAAATATACCGATGGCCGACAGGACTATAAAATGGTAGAATGATGAGGGTGACGATGAAGAATAAGAAAACGTTGGTGTGGGGCGCTGGACTCCTCCTTGTGTTAGCTTTGGGCTTGTTTAGTTTTTTCTACTTAAATAGAAGCGCCCATAAAGAGAAAAAAACTTATCGTACTTTTGAAGCAATAACCTCTCGTGATATTATTGTATTTGGAGAAAATAAGCAATTTGTGGCTATAACAAGAGGATGGTCTGCAGGGAAACGTTATACCATTAGCCAGGAGGGACGCATTCTTGATAAAGTAGATGGAGAATATATACCCTATCATCCTCAACGAAAAGAAGAGCACTGGAATGTGGTTATCTTTGACTTGGATCAGGAAGGATATCCGTCCCAAAAGGTAGACCTCTATCAGGCTGTTCGGTCATATAATCCATCTTATTTTCCAATCATGTCAAACCATCTTATCCATTATCAAGAAGTGGACTATCTTACTGTGACGATTCGTCCTGAAGGGGAAAAGGATTCGGACAAGGATAAGAAAGTGTTTCTGAATTTAGAGACGCATGAAATCAGTGACATCCCAGAAGACTATAGCAATAATAATGCTTTCGATGATAGACCTTCTTCACTAGATCATGATTTATATGCAGATACCAATCGTACGACCTTGGCAAAGGTAGCAGATGAGAATGGTTTCTTATTGAGCAACACATTGCATAGTACATCTTCCAAGAATGAAGCTAAAATAAATTTATCCAAAGAGTACCCTGAAGTGATGAAGATATTAGATGCTAAAGGAACCATCTATCCACGATTTACTATGGTAAGCTCAGAGGATTGGTTTAACCATATGCTTCATTGGCTGGCGCCAGAAGGAGAAGAGGTATTGACAGTTTATCTTGTTGAGAATAGATATAACAAGAATAGCCAACCCTTAACAGACTATCCTATACAAAGCTATCAGGATTATCTTAACTGGAAAGAGCAACAAGAGAAAAAGGAGTAACTTATGGGACAAAAAGATATTAGTCCGACACGTCTAACCTCGGCTCGTACAAGTTTTAAAGCGATGGAGGCGGCACTTATAAATTCTGCGGGCTCCTTTATCGTGTCAGATATTACTGGCACCATTGATGAAGGAACGACAAGCATAAAGTCTATGACAGCTAGTCTGGTTGATACAGTTGACTCACTAGATGGGTATTTGAATGCGGTAGCCCTAGCTTTTTCAAAGACGGACCAAGATTTAGCAACAAATATCACAGAAGGAACAAAAGTCTTCAATATGAAAAATGATTCCGAAGATAGATATATTCGTTCGAAAAACGAAAATATTCGTCGTTCACAGTCTTATAATAGTTTGTATTAGACTAGATGGACTTTTCTATTTACCACCTGAATCCTAATTCAGGTGGTTTTCTTTTACAGCTCATCCCCATAACTTGCTACTTTCCAGAAGCTCATAGTTTGCAGTCAAATTTTCCTCACTTATGCTATAATAGTCTATAGAAAGTCGAGGGAATAATGAAGAAAATATTATTGGTGGTTGTGGTGCAGGGCTTGGCTATCTTTGTGATTACTGGTCTGCTTTGTTTATTTATGAGGGGGGATTTTTTCTTCCGTGCTTTGGCGCCGATTTTTGGTCTGGCAGCGGGAGGGCTTCGCTTTGTGACAGCCATGGTGACAAAAGCGTTTGCGCCTAGTCTCTATGAGGATAGCAAGAAAAAGGAATAATCTATAGAGTAGACAGTAGGTCTGGGGTCTTTGCCTCAGGCCTTTTGTCATAATTGTCAGCATTAGTCATGTGAAGCTTTAATATTTTTCAGAAAAAGAACGGACAGAAGGGCTTTCTTAGGCGCTTTGTGGTAAAATAGTAACAGAATTAAAAATTTGGAGAGTAAAGATGAAACGTTCTATGTATGCTGGGCGTGTTCGCAAGGAGCATGTTGGTCAGGAAGTCACTTTGAAGGGCTGGGTAGCCCGCCGTCGGGATTTGGGCGGTCTGATTTTCATTGATTTGCGCGACCGCGAAGGCATTATGCAGCTGGTCATCAATCCTGAGACTGTGGCTGCTGAGGTCATGGCGACCGCAGAAAGTTTGCGCAGTGAGTATGTTCTGGAGGTGACAGGTAAGGTAGCTGCGCGTGAGCAGGCCAATGACAAGCTGGCGACAGGAAGCGTGGAGCTACATGTGGAAAGCCTGACTGTCTTAAATACAGCCAAGACGACGCCTTTTGAAATCAAAGACGGCATCGAGGTGAATGACGATACGCGTTTGCGCTACCGTTATCTGGACTTGCGCCGGCCAGAGATGCTAGAAAACTTCAAGCTCCGTGCCAAGGTGACTCACTCTATCCGCAATTATCTAGATGAGCTGGAGTTTCTTGATGTGGAAACACCTTTCCTATCTAAGTCAACGCCGGAAGGAGCGCGTGATTACTTAGTGCCTAGCCGGGTTCATCAGGGGCATTTTTACGCTCTGCCACAAAGTCCGCAGATTACCAAGCAGCTCTTGATGAACGCTGGTTTTGACCGTTATTATCAGATTGTTAAATGCTTCCGTGACGAGGACTTGCGCGGTGACCGTCAGCCAGAGTTTACTCAGGTAGACTTGGAGACTTCTTTCTTATCTGATCAAGAGATTCAGGACATTACAGAAGGCTTGATTGCTCGTGTGATGAAAGAGACCAAGGGTATTGAGGTGTCTCTGCCTTTCCCACGTATGAAGTATGATGATGCCATGGCACTTTATGGTGTTGATAAGCCTGATACTCGTTTTGAGATGCTGTTGCAGGACTTGACAGAATTTGTCAAGGGAGTTGACTTCAAGGTCTTTTCAGAAGCTCCAGCTGTCAAAGCAATCGTAGTGAAAAATGCTGCAGATAAATACTCTCGCAAGGATATCGACAAGCTGACAGAACAAGCGAAACAGCATGGTGCTAAAGGTCTTGCTTGGGTGAAAGTGGCTGATGGAGAGCTGACTGGTCCAGTTGCTAAGTTCTTGACAGACTTGACAAGTCAGTTGACAGAAGCTTTACAGCTTGAAAATAATGACCTAGTTCTCTTTGTAGCTGATACTTTAGAAGTGGCAAACGCTGCTTTGGGAGCTCTTCGTGTACGCTTGGCCAAAGAGTTGGACTTGATTGACCCTGATACATTTAACTACCTTTGGGTGGTCGATTGGCCCATGTTTGAATGGTCAGAAGAAGAGGGCCGCTACATGAGTGCCCACCATCCTTTCACCCTGCCTCAGAAAGAGTCTGAGCAAGAGCTGGAAGGCGACCTGAGCAAGGTAAGGGCTGTGGCTTATGATATCGTCCTCAATGGTTATGAGTTAGGTGGCGGCAGTCTTCGGATCAACCAGAAAGATTTGCAGGAGCGGATGTTCAAGGCACTTGGTTTCTCAGCTCAAGAAGCTACTGAGCAGTTTGGCTTCCTTCTGGAGGCTATGGACTATGGTTTTCCACCGCATGGTGGCTTAGCTTTAGGCTTGGACCGCTTTGTGATGCTCTTGGCTGGTGAAGAAAATATCCGCGAAGTCATTGCCTTTCCAAAGAATAACAAGGCTTCTGATCCAATGACACAGGCACCTAGCCCAGTGTCGGTCGCTCAACTAGAGGAATTAAGTTTACAAGTGGAAGCACATGAAGAAGACTAATTTTTACAAGCTCTTTCGCTATTATGTCCGCAGGTTTGCTTATAATTTTAAGATTTTGCGGTCTTTAAAGAGTATCTCGCGTGAGAAGTACGATGAGAAGATTTCTGCCTCGCTTGTCTATGGCTTTTTATCAGCTGTCGCAGTCAATTTCTTCTTTCAGCCGGGGCATGTTTATTCCAGCGGGGCGACTGGTCTGGCGCAGGTTATTACAGCCCTCAGTACTCGTTTCTTAGGTTTTACCATTCCGGTTTCTGTGACTTTTTACGCCATCAATATTCCGCTGATGATCCTAGCCTGGTACCAGATTGGGCATAAGTTTACCATTTTCACCTTTATCACGGTTACGATGAGCTCGCTTTTTATCCAGTTTGTGCCGGAAGTAACCTTGACTGACAATCCTATTATCAACGCTCTTTTTGGTGGTGTGGTCATGGGCACGGGGATTGGCTTTGCCCTTAAGTCCAGCATCTCCAGCGGTGGGACTGATATTGTAAGTCTAACTGTTCGGAAAAAAACAGGCCGGAATGTCGGGAATATTTCCTTGATTGTCAATGGGATTATTATGCTGATTGCGGGTCTGACTTTTGGCTGGGAATATGCGCTGTACTCTATGATTACTATTTTTGTATCAAGTCGAGTGACGGATGCTGTCTTTACCAAGCAGAAGCGTATGCAAGCTATGATTATCACCAGCCATCCGGACAGGGTGATTGATAAGATTCACAACAAGCTTCATCGCGGGGCGACAGTAATCCATGGCGCCGAGGGAACCTACAATCACGAAAAAAAAGCTGTTCTGGTGACGGTTATCACCCGAGCTGAGTTTAATGAATTCAAGCAAATCATGAAGCATACAGACCCAGCTGCCTTTGTTTCCGTTGCAGACAATGTCCATATCTTGGGACTCTTTGTGGAGGAGTGAAGATATTCATTGAGTTTGGGAATGCGAAGCAGTATAGTGTGGGAGTTTGTGCTTAAAACGAGATTTTGTGATAGGAGATTCATATGCGGTAGGACAATAGTCCCACCGCTTTCTATTCTCTATGGTGGAGAGTGGCTCGAGTAAGAAAGGATATACAAATGCAGGAGATTTTCAGACAATGACGACGTATAAAAAAATCATGAATATCGCCTTGCCGGCTATGGCGGAGAATTTTTTGCAGATGCTCATGGGAATGGTCGACAGCTATCTGGTGGCCAGTCTTGGGCTGATTGCGATTTCTGGTGTCTCGGTGGCCGGCAACATCATTACGATTTATCAGGCAATTTTTATCGCGCTGGGGGCTGCTATTTCCAGTCTTATTTCCAAGACTCTGGCACAGGGAGACAAGGAGCGTTTGGCCTATCATACAGCCGAGGCTATCAAGCTGACGCTACTTCTGAGTCTTTTGCTAGGCCTCGTTTCCCTACTCTTTGGCAGGCAGATGCTGGATCTTCTAGGGACAGAAAAGGCGGTGGCTGAAGCAGGCGGTCTTTATCTGGCTCTGGTTGGTGGGACTATTGTTCTGCTAGGCTTGATGACTTCTTTTGGAGCTTTAGTGCGGGTCACGCGCAATCCTAGATTCCCCATGTATGTCAGTCTTCTGACCAATGCCCTCAATGCCCTCTTTTCCGGTCTGGGGATTTATGTCTTTCGGCTTGGTATTATCGGTGTAGCGCTGGGGACGGTGCTGGCTCGTTTGGTCGGTGTGCTGATTCTCTGGCGGGAGCTGGATTTGTCCACAATTCGCTGGAGTTGGGGCTTAGATAGAGAGCTCTTGCGCCTGTCTCTGCCAGCTGCTGGAGAGCGGCTCATGATGCGGGCGGGTGATGTAGTGATTATCGCCATTGTGGTCGTCTTTGGGACGGATGCAGTAGCGGGGAATGCCATCGGTGAAGTTCTGACGCAGTTTAATTATATGCCAATCTTCGGGGTCGCAACAGCAACAGTCATGCTTGTAGGCCATGCGGTAGGTGAGGGAGATATGAAAGAAGTCGGTCTGATTCGTCAGCGGACCTTCTGGCTCTCTTTTGCTTGTATGCTGCCCGTGGCTCTAGGAATTTTCGTTTTTGGTCGGCCACTAACCTTGCTCTATACGGATAATAGCGGAGCGATCACAGCCAGTCTTTCAGTCATGCTTTTCTCCTTGCTGGGAACTCCCATGGCAGTCGGAACCGTGATTTACACAGCTATCTGGCAGGGGATGGGCAATGCCAGACTGCCCTTTTATGCCACGACTGTTGGCATGTGGCTGATTCGCATTATTGCCGGTTACTTGCTGGGAGTGACCTTTGGATTGGGTCTGCCGGGGGTTTGGACTGGGATGCTCTTGGACAATGGCTTCCGCTGGCTATTTTTAAAGGTTTTATTTGACAGAAAAATGAGGGAAATCACATGAAAAAAGCGTTTATTTGGGATTTGGACGGCACCTTGCTGGACTCATACGATGCTATTTTGGCGGGGATTGAGGAAACCTATGCTCACTATGGTCTGGACTTCGACAGGGCGAGTATTCACAGCTATATCCTAAAGCACTCTGTCCAGAAGCTCTTGGAAAAAGTAGCGTCTGAGAAGGGGCTGGATGCTGCCGAGATGAATGCCTTCCGTGGAGCAAGCCTAAAGGAGAAAAATGCTCAGGTCCATCTGATGGAAGGAGCTGCGGAGATACTGGCATGGGCTGAAGAGCAGGGCATTGCCCAGTTCGTCTATACCCACAAGGGAATCAATGCTCATCAAATCTTAAAAGACTTGGGCATTCATGACTATTTTATAGAAATCATCACAACAGCCAACGGCTTTGAGCGCAAGCCCCACCCAGAAGGTGTCGACTATCTGCTCGAGAAATATGGCCTGGACAAGCAGGAAACTTACTATATCGGCGACCGGACGCTGGATGTGGATGTCGCCGTCAACAGTGGCATCCAGAGCATTAACTTCTGTGACTACCGACCAGAAATCAATCAAAAAATAGAGAAGTTGGTGGATATCAAGCAATTATTTACAAAATAAAAAGCAGACCAGAACTGATTTACTGTCAGTCTAGCCTGCTTTTTCTTTTACATATGCTCAATGTGAAGTTCCAGCAAGAACTCAAGAGCCTCGGGAGTGCAGTTCTTTTTTTCAATAGGGAAACCGATATTTGGCCCCAACATGATATAAAAATCATCCTTAGTATGAAAAACTTTGACGATGTCATCATAGCTATAAAGAAACTCTCCCCGTTTGCTTTTCACAGAAAATTTATCTTTCTCAAATATAAGAGTTTGCTCCATATCCTTCCAGAAAGGAGTTTTTTGATAGGCTTTCTTTATCTGAAAGTCCATGCCAAAGTACATTGCTGAGAATGTCACCAAAGATATAAATAGCACGGTAAAGATAGAAAAACGCCTCAGGTTGTCAGGTAGGAAGGTTAGATAGAGAGACAGGATTCCTATTAAAATAATAATATTTAGCAAAAATCTTTTCCCGCGTAAGAAAACAGACCAAGCAAATCGTTGATACACTTCTTCAGTCACAAGAGTTGTAATATGGATTGGAAACATCTTTTACCTCCAGTTTTTATTATTATACCATACAGGAATTATTAAAATCACTTTTTATTTTCCACGCCGCCTTTTCTGTCTTTGTCCGCCTTTCGTGTTATAATAAACCTATGGAAAAAAAGAACAAATTATTATTAATCGACGGCTCATCCGTTGCTTTTCGCGCTTTTTTTGCGCTTTATAATCAAATTGACCGTTTCAAGAGTCCATCGGGCCTGCATACCAATGCCATTTATGGCTTCCACCTTATGCTCAATCATCTCTTGGAGCGCGTGCAGCCGACTCATGTCCTAGTAGCTTTTGATGCTGGCAAGACGACCTTCCGGACCGAGATGTACGCCGACTATAAGGCAGGGCGGGCCAAGACACCGGATGAATTTCGTGAGCAGCTGCCCTTTATCCGAGAAATGCTGAAGCACCTAGGCATTCACTACTACGACTTGGCTCAGTACGAGGCGGATGACATCATCGGAACCTTGGACAAGATGGCTGAAAAGACAGCTGTGCCTTACGATGTGACCATTGTCAGCGGCGATAAAGACTTGATTCAGCTGACGGATGAAAATACCGTGGTGGAGATTTCCAAGAAAGGCGTAGCTGAGTTTGAGGAATTTACCCCAGCCTACCTCATGGAAAAGATGGGCATCACGCCAGAGCAGTTCATTGACCTCAAGGCGCTGATGGGCGATCAGTCGGATAATATCCCCGGCGTGACCAAGATTGGTGAGAAGACTGGCCTCAAGCTCCTCTTGGAGTATGGCTCTTTGGAAAATCTCTATGAAAATATTGATCAGCTCAAGGCTTCCAAGATGAAGGAAAATCTGATCAATGACAAGGACAAGGCCTTCTTATCTAAAACCCTAGCTACTATCAATACTCAGGCTCCGATTGAAATCGGACTGGATGATTTGGTTTATAAGGGTCCGCAGGTAGAGGCTCTGAGCAAGTTCTATGACGAGATGGGCTTCAAGCAGCTCAAGGCTCAGCTAGGAACTGGTCAAGAGCCGGTAGAAGTCAAACCAATTGAATTTACCAAAGTGACTGAGGTGACAGCAGATATGCTGGCACCAGAGCAGTTTTTCTATTTTGAAATCTTGGGCGACAACTACCACAAGGAAGAGATTGTCGGCCTTGCCTGGGGCGATAGCCGTCAGATTTATGTCGGTTCCAGCGATTTACTACAGCAACCTCTCTTTCAGGAGTTTTTGACAAAAACAGCTCTGAAAACCTACGACCTCAAGCGGGCCAAGGTACTGCTCAGTCATTATGGTATCGAACTGCCAGCAGCAGCCTTTGATGCGCGCCTAGCCAAGTATCTGCTTTCGACGGTCGAGGATAATGAGCTGGCGACTATTGCTCGCCTCTACGGCCAAACTATCCTGCCGACTGATGACGAGGTTTATGGTAAGGGAGCCAAGCGTGCTTTGCCGGAGCAAGAGCAGCTCTTTGAGCATCTGGCTCGTAAGGTTCAGGTATTGCTGGAAACAGAAGAGCCTATGCAAGAACAGCTCCGCGCCCACAATCAGCTGGATTTGTTGCTTGAAATGGAGCAGCCGTTGGCCTTTGTCCTAGCCAAGATGGAGATTGCGGGGATCAAGGTTGAGCGGGAAACCCTGCAGGGCATGCAGGCAGAAAATGAAAAGACGCTGGAAAGTCTAACGCAGGAGATTTATGATCTGGCTGGTCAGAAGTTCAATATTAACTCGCCGAAACAGCTGGGAACCATTCTCTTTGAGGATATGGGGTTGCCACTGGAGTACACCAAAAAGACCAAGACGGGCTACTCGACAGCAGTCGATGTGCTGGAGCGCCTAGCTCCCATTGCACCGATTGTGTCTAAGATTCTGGAATACCGTCAAATCAGCAAGCTTCAGTCCACTTATATCATCGGACTGCAGGAGGCGATAGCGGCTGACGGCAAGATCCACACTCGCTATGTTCAGGATTTGACCCAGACGGGTCGCCTGTCCTCGGTTGACCCGAACCTGCAGAACATCCCCGTTCGTTTGGAGCAGGGCCGCCTTATTCGTAAGGCCTTTGTGCCAGAGTGGGCTGACAGCGTACTACTCAGCTCGGATTATTCCCAGATTGAGCTGCGGGTGCTGGCTCATATTTCGCAGGACGAGCATCTGATTGCTGCCTTTCAGCATGGAGAAGATATTCACACGGCTACAGCCATGCGGGTCTTTGGTATTGAAAAGTCAGAGGATGTGACGCCTAATGACCGCCGCAATGCCAAGGCTGTCAACTTCGGAGTAGTTTATGGAATTTCCGACTTCGGACTGGCCAATAATTTGGGAATTTCCCGCAAGGCTGCCAAAGATTATATTCAGACTTATTTTGAGCGTTTCCCTGGTATCAAGAATTATATGGAAACCATTGTTCGCGAAGCGCGTGATAAGGCCTATGTAGAGACCATTTATCATCGCCGTCGTTCTTTGCCAGATATCAATTCCCGCAACTTTAACATCCGAAATTTTGCGGAGCGCACAGCCATTAACAGCCCCATCCAAGGTTCCGCCGCAGATATTCTCAAAGTCGCTATGATTAATCTGGACCGAGCTCTGACAGAGAAGAATTTTAAATCTCGCATGCTCTTGCAGGTGCACGATGAAATCGTGTTAGAAGTGCCAAATGACGAACTAACAGCCGTCCGCCAACTAGTCAAAGAAACCATGGAAGCTGCGATTGAGCTGGCCGTTCCACTAGTAGCTGATGAAAATGCCGGCCAAACTTGGTACGAGGCGAAGTAAAACAAGATACAAAGAGCGTCAAAACCGACTGAAAATTAGCAATTCGGACGAAGGAGCGATGCTCCTAGAATGGATTATCTATTTTCCAAGGTTTTAGCTCATGTTCAGTTTAAGATATCAAGGGCGTGAAATACAAAGTGAAAATAGAAAGCTGACACAGTATTCGATGAATGCAAGGAAGCTTGTCTTTTTCACACGGTGTTTAGCCCGGATTCAGCTAAGACGCAAATACTACAAAACTATCCAGCTTTATTATGAATGAGGAGGAAGCCTATGACTTATCATTTTCAAAATCCCAGTGACGCAATCGTCAAGCATTATTTGAACAACAGCAAAGTAATTGCTGTTGTTGGACTGTCTGACCGCGAAGAAACGACCAGCAACCGCGTGTCCAAGGAGATGCAGGAGCGAGGTTATCGCATTATCCCTGTCAATCCGCGGGCAGCGGGCAGTCAAATTTTTGGTGAGACTGTTTATGCCAGTCTCAAAGATATTCCTTTTCCGGTTGATATTGTCGATGTATACCGTCGCAGTGAGTTTTTGCCGGATGTGGCACTGGATTTTCTGCAGTCGGATGCCAAGATTTTCTGGGCTCAGTTGGGCTTGGAGAGTGAGGAGGCTGAGCAAATTTTGCGGGCAGCCGGTCGGGATGACATTGTCATGGACCGCTGCATTAAACGCGAGCATACTCGCTTGGTTCTAGGCGAATAAGATGGCCAAGTTAGTTATCATTCGTGGAAATTCCGGCTCTGGCAAGTCTAGTCTCGCTGGGAAACTGCAGACTCACTACGGCCGAGGAACTCTCCTGATATCGCAGGATACGGTTAGACGGGACATGCTCAAGGAGAAAGTCGAGCCGGGGAATTTGTCTATTGGCCTGACGGAGACACTGGCTCACTTCGGCTACGAACATGATTTGCTGGTTCTGGTAGAAGGATTTTATGAGACAGACATTTACGGACAGATGCTAGAGCGGTTGAAAAAAATCTTCGCTCCGCAGGTCTTTGCTTACTACTATGACCTATCCTTTGAAGAAACAGTCCGTCGCCATCAGACCAGAGCTAAGCAAGAAGAATTTAGCCCAGCAGACATGAAGCGCTGGTGGAAAGACCGAGACTTCTTAGGCTGGGAAGAGGAAGCCTTTTTCACAGATGAGGATTCACTAGAGGCAGCCTTTGACAAAATCTGCTCTGCCCTGGACAAGACAGAATATAATAGTAAATAAAAAAACAACTCACAAGCTTAGGACAAGGAGTCCTGTTCCTGTGGGTTGTTTTTATGTGAGATTGCGTTTTCTTTTTTCAATTCTTCATAAAAGAGAATGTAAGCAGTCGCTGTATAAGGGAGAACTATAAAATTCAGCAAGCCGTAAGTTAATCTGGCCAATAAATTCCAGCCGATGAAGCTCAGATTAAGCATAAAAAGCTTTCCTTTATAGCCTTTCATTAGCTTCCGGCTTTGACGGATAGCATAGAAAGCTCCCTGGTAACTCCCAGCCTCAAGCTGGTCATAGAGGATGAACTCTGCTTGAGCATAAGCATAGTACTGAGGGATGGCAATACCTAAGCCAGTTAATATCAAGAGGGTTCCCAGTAACATACCAGGGGTGTATTGAAGAATCTGCTGGCCTGCAGCACTTTGAGCCGTCACTACAGTATGGGCTGGGATTTTTTCCGAAATAGAGAGGATTTTATAAGCATTGAAGATTGCTAGGAGACTTCCGCAGAACATAGGAATATTCCAAAGAAAAATCAGCAGATGCTTGAGCAAAACCGTCTTGAAGACAGGTGTGAAAGTCTTGCTCGTAAAAAGCTGGCCAATATCTGAAAAACCAACGTCATCCTTTTTCTTACGAAGGACCTTCATCATGGTATAGCTGGCAGAAAGCAGTAGTAAGGTCAAGATAAACTGGATGGTCGTCGGAAAAAGATTTTTACTAATGAGAAGATAGATGGACTGGCTAAAAGTTAGGCTGGGAATGGAATCTCTTAGATTGTCATTGAGGGAAAGTAAGATGCTGAGGATACTGACAAGGGTTGGGGCCGCAAACAAAAGAAAAATCCCTCTCGTTTGGCTGCGGACGGTACGAGCCTGAGCTCTGATGTGACTTAGATTCATAATTCCTCCATTTGGATTTGTCTGTTACATTATATCATACCCCGTGACAGATAGAAGTTTTTTTGGTAAAATCATACGGTATCTTGTGAGCTATTGTTGCTTATTATATAGAAGAAAAATCGCTGGGACTGTTTTTCCCAGCAGGAGGAAACATGTCAACATCACCGATTCAATATCGTTTGATTAAAAAAGAAAAGCATACAGGTGCTCGTTTGGGGGAAATTATCACGCCTCATGGGACCTTTCCGACGCCTATGTTTATGCCGGTTGGTACCCAGGCGACGGTCAAGACCCAGTCACCAGAAGAGCTCAAGCAAATGGGTTCAGGTATCATCTTGTCCAATACTTACCACCTCTGGCTGCGGCCGGGCGATGAGCTGATTGCTCGTGCAGGTGGCTTGCACAAGTTCATGAACTGGGATCAGCCTATTCTGACGGATAGTGGCGGTTTTCAGGTCTATTCTCTAGCTGACAGCCGCAATATCACAGAAGAAGGAGTAACTTTTAAAAACCACCTCAATGGTTCCAAAATGTTCCTGTCACCAGAAAAGGCCATCTCCATCCAGAACAATCTGGGCAGTGACATTATGATGTCCTTTGATGAATGCCCGCAGTTCTACCAGCCCTATGACTATGTCAAGAAGTCCATTGAGCGGACTAGCCGTTGGGCAGAGCGTGGACTCAAGGCTCACAGCCGTCCACACGACCAAGGTCTCTTTGGGATTGTTCAGGGTGCTGGCTTTGAAGATTTGCGCCGCCAATCTGCTCAAGACTTGGTCAGCATGGATTTCCCAGGCTATTCAATCGGAGGACTGGCAGTTGGTGAGTCTCACGAAGAGATGAATGCAGTCTTGGACTTCACAACCCAACTTCTTCCTGAAAACAAACCTCGTTATCTCATGGGAGTTGGAGCGCCAGATAGCTTGATTGATGGGATTATCCGTGGTGTAGATATGTTTGACTGTGTCTTGCCGACTCGGATTGCCCGAAACGGTACCTGTATGACCAGCGAAGGACGTCTGGTGGTTAAAAATGCCCAGTTTGAAGAAGATTTCACACCGTTGGATCATGACTGTGACTGCTACACTTGCAGCAACTACACGCGGGCTTATATCCGCCACTTGCTTAAAGCGGACGAAACCTTCGGCATCCGCCTGACCAGCTATCACAACCTCTACTTCTTGGTAAACCTTATGAAGAAAGTCCGCCAAGCCATCATGGATGACAACCTGCTGGAATTCCGTGAAGACTTTATTGAGCGCTACGGCTACAATAAATCCAGCCGAAATTTCTAAGAAGTTCCATTTGAAAGGGGAAGCCATGTCTGATGAAGAGAAATTGCTGAACAGATTGATAGCTTATCTGTCAGACGACCAAAGACGTACCTTGCGTATTTATGGTCATGGTGCTTCGGGGAAGTCGACTTTTGCTCGAAAACTCCAGCTAGCCTTGGGTGAGGATCGAGCCAATCTGCTGGAAACAGATCCTTATGTAATTACTGGGGAGTATCGAGATTTGCTCAGTTCCAAAGATTTTCCTCATCAAAAAGTCACGGCCTGTCTCCCAGCTGTTCATGAACTCGGGAGTCTGGAGCGAGATATTTGCGCCTTGCAGTCTGGTCTGGATATTCTGACCATTGGCACAGCTTGGTCGTCTAGCTTGCGTTTATCAGCTCGAAAGCCGATTTTAATAGTAGAAGGTATGTCGGCTGCCTTTTTGCCTGAAAGTTTGTTTGATTTGTCGCTTTGCTTTTACACGGACGATCAGACTGAGTTAGAACGACGCTTGGCACGGGATGTGGCTGTGCGAGAGCGCAGGCCAGAGTGGATAGAGCAGACGCATCTGGCTCGACGAGAGCAATATAGGCACTTTTATCAACCCTATCTAGCAGCTGCAGACCTTGTCATCTGCCAGTCGGGCAATAGCTTTCGCATTGAAAAGAACAGTCCCTTGTTATAAAACAAAGTAGCCAAGGGTAAATTTTCGTTTCTAATCTCACTGATGTGCGTCAGTGAGATTTTGTATTTTCTGAATACAAACTCGAATAAATAGGTTAAAAGTCTAAATTTTCTTCTCTATAATGATTTACAAGACTTATAAATTGTTTAGAAAACACTTTCATAAAAAATCATCCTAAAAATCTTTAAAAAATTACTAAAATCCCTTGCAATGACTGGTTCTTTGTGTTAAGATACTATGGTGCTGTAAAAATACAGTGTTTAGCTTTGATGCAAGAGGTTGCGACACGCTCGGTTGCATTGCCACGCAATCACCTGTCGGTTTTCTTGTGGAGCTAGCCTATTATCTTAAATAGACGAAAAGGAGAAAAAGATGGCAAACAAAAAAATCCGCATCCGTTTGAAAGCTTACGAACATCGTACACTTGACACAGCGGCTGCAAAAATCGTAGAAACTGCTACTCGTACTGGTGCTGAAGTTGCGGGTCCAATCCCACTTCCAACTGAGCGCAGCCTCTACACAATCATTCGTGCGACTCACAAATACAAAGACTCTCGCGAACAATTTGAAATGCGTACTCACAAACGCTTGATCGATATCATCAACCCAACTCAAAAAACAGTTGACGCTTTGATGAAATTGGATCTTCCAAGTGGTGTGAACGTAGAGATTAAACTTTAATCTAAAGCTTGATCTAAACCAGAGCATGAAAAACGCTCGTTAAAAACTTTTTGAAAAAAATTATAGAAAAGGAAACATTTTCTCATGACAAAAGGAATCTTAGGGAAAAAAGTGGGAATGACTCAAATCTTCACTGAAGCTGGCGAATTAATCCCTGTAACTGTTGTTGAAGCAGCTCCAAACGTTGTTCTTCAAGTTAAAACAGTTGAAACAGATGGTTACAACGCAGTTCAAGTTGGTTTTGATGACCTTCGTGACGTATTGAGCAACAAACCTGCCAAAGGCCATGTAGCGAAAGCTAACACAGCTCCTAAGCGCTTCATTCGTGAATTCAAAAACATTGAAGGCTTGGAAGTAGGAGCAGAAATCACTGTCGATACATTCGAAGCTGGTGATGTTGTTGATGTAACAGGAACTTCAAAAGGTAAAGGTTTCCAAGGTGTTATCAAGCGCCACGGCCAATCTCGTGGTCCAATGGCTCACGGTTCACGCTACCACCGTCGTCCTGGTTCAATGGGACCAGTTGCGCCAAACCGCGTGTTCAAAAACAAACGCTTGGCTGGACGTATGGGTGGCAACCGTGTAACAATTCAAAACCTTGAAATCGTACAGGTTGTTCCAGAGAAGAACGTTATCCTGATTAAAGGTAACGTACCAGGTGCTAAGAAATCTCTTATCACTATCAAGTCAGCAGTTAAAGCTGGTAAATAATAAAGAAAGGGGAAATCAGTCACAATGGCAAACGTAAAATTATTTGACCAAACTGGTAAAGAAGCTGGTGAAGTAGTTCTGAACGATGCGGTCTTTGGTATTGAACCAAATGAATCAGTTGTCTTTGATGTTATCATCAGCCAACGCGCTAGCCTTCGTCAAGGAACTCACGCTGTTAAAAACCGTTCTGCAGTATCAGGCGGCGGACGCAAACCATGGCGTCAAAAAGGAACTGGACGTGCTCGTCAAGGTTCTATCCGCTCTCCACAATGGCGTGGTGGTGGTATCGTATTCGGTCCAACTCCTCGTTCATATGCTTACAAACTTCCACGTAAAGTTCGTAGATTGGCATTGAAATCAGTTTACTCTGAAAAAGTTGCTGAAAACAAATTCGTAGCTGTAGACAGCCTTTCATTTACAGCTCCAAAAACTGCTGAGTTTGCAAAAGTGCTTGCTGCACTGAGCATCGATACGAAAGTCCTTGTTATCCTTGAAGAAGGAAATGAATTCGCTGCACTTTCAGCTCGCAACCTTCCAAACGTGAAAGTTGCAACTGCAACAACTGCAAGCGTTCTGGACATCGTAAACAGCGATAAACTTCTGGTTACTCAGGCAGCTATCTCTAAAATTGAGGAGGTTCTTGCATAATGAATTTGTACGACGTAATCAAAAAACCTGTTATCACTGAAGGCTCAATGGCTCAGTACGAAGCAGGCAAATACGTATTTGAAGTGGACACTCGCGCTCACAAGCTCTTGATCAAGCAAGCTATTGAAGCTGCTTTTGAAGGAGTTAAGGTTGCTAACGTTAACACTATCAATGTAAAACCAAAAGCAAAACGCGTTGGACGCTACACTGGTTTTACAAACAAAACTAAAAAAGCTATCGTAACACTGACAGCTGATTCTAAAGCAATCGAGTTGTTCGGTGCAGAAGAAGAATAATCTAAGGAGGAAATATCGTGGGAATTCGTGTTTATAAACCAACAACAAACGGTCGCCGTAATATGACTTCTTTGGATTTCGCTGAAATCACTACCAGCACTCCAGAAAAATCTTTGCTTGTTTCTTTGAAGAGCAAGGCTGGTCGTAATAACAACGGTCGCATCACTGTTCGTCACCAAGGTGGCGGCCACAAGCGTCACTACCGTTTGATTGACTTCAAGCGTAACAAAGACGCTGTTGAAGCAGTTGTAAAAACAATTGAGTATGATCCAAATCGTTCAGCAAACATCGCTTTGGTTCACTACACTGACGGTGTGAAGGCTTATATCATCGCTCCTAAAGGTCTTGAAGTTGGTCAACGCATCGTTTCAGGTCCTGAAGCAGATATCAAAGTCGGAAACGCTCTTCCGCTTGCTAACATCCCAGTTGGTACTTTGGTTCACAACATTGAGTTGAAACCAGGCCGCGGTGGAGAATTGGTTCGTGCTGCTGGAGCTTCTGCTCAAGTATTGGGTCAAGAAGGTAAGTACACACTTGTTCGTCTTCAATCAGGCGAAGTTCGTATGATTCTTGGTACTTGTCGCGCTACAGTTGGTGTTGTCGGAAACGAACAACATGGACTTGTAAACCTTGGTAAAGCAGGACGTAGCCGTTGGAAAGGCATCCGCCCAACAGTTCGCGGTTCTGTAATGAACCCTAACGATCACCCACACGGTGGTGGTGAAGGTAAAGCACCAGTTGGTCGTAAAGCGCCATCTACTCCATGGGGCAAACCTGCTCTTGGACTTAAAACTCGTAACAAAAAAGCGAAATCTGACAAACTTATCGTTCGTCGTCGCAACGAGAAATAATTTAAAACAATCTATCCGCCAGCTCGGTAGCGCTGCTTAGTCAGCGCAGGCCGCTGTGGTACTTATTTAAAGGAGAAAATATAAAATGGGACGCAGTCTTAAAAAAGGACCTTTCGTCGATGAGCATCTGATGAAGAAAGTTGAAGCTCAAGCTAACGACGAAAAGAAAAAAGTCATCAAAACTTGGTCACGTCGTTCAACGATCTTCCCAAGTTTCATTGGTTACACAATCGCAGTTTATGACGGACGTAAACACGTGCCTGTTTACATCCAGGAAGACATGGTAGGTCACAAGCTTGGTGAATTTGCGCCAACTCGTACTTACAAGGGTCACGCTGCAGACGACAAGAAAACACGTAGAAAATAAGGAGAACATAAATGGCAGAAATTACTTCAGCTAAAGCAATGGCTCGTACAGTGCGTGTTTCACCTCGTAAATCTCGTCTGGTTCTTGACAATATTCGTGGTAAAAACGTCGCTGACGCAATCGCAATCTTGAAATTCACTCCAAACAAAGCTGCTGGCATTATCGAAAAAGTTTTGAACTCTGCAATCGCTAATGCTGAAAACAACTTTGGTTTGGAAAAAGCAAACTTGGTAGTATCTGAAGCTTTCGCAAACGAAGGACCAACTATGAAACGTTTCCGTCCGCGCGCTAAAGGTTCAGCTTCACCAATCAACAAACGCACAAGCCACATCACTGTGGTCGTTGCAGAAAAATAAGGAGGTAACATCGTGGGTCAAAAAGTACATCCAATTGGTATGCGTGTCGGCATCATCCGTGATTGGGATGCCAAATGGTATGCTGAAAAAGAATACGCGGATTACCTTCATGAAGATCTTGCAATCCGTAAATTCGTTCAAAAAGAATTGGCTGACGCAGCGATTTCAACTATTGAAATTGAACGCGCAGTAAACAAAGTAAACGTTTCTCTTCACACTGCTAAGCCAGGTATGGTTATCGGTAAAGGTGGAGCAAACGTTGATGCACTCCGTGCAAAACTCAACAAATTGACTGGAAAACAAGTCCACATCAACATCATCGAAATCAAGCGTCCTGACTTGGATGCGCATCTGGTTGGTGAAGGAATTGCTCGCCAGCTTGAGCAGCGTGTTGCTTTCCGTCGTGCTCAAAAACAAGCTATCCAACGTACAATGCGTGCAGGAGCTAAGGGAATCAAAACTCAAGTATCAGGTCGTTTGAATGGTGCAGATATTGCCCGCAGCGAAGGTTACTCTGAGGGAACTGTTCCGCTTCACACTCTTCGTGCGGATATTGATTACGCTTGGGAAGAAGCTGACACTACTTACGGTAAACTGGGTGTTAAAGTCTGGATCTACCGTGGAGAAGTCCTTCCAGCTCGTAAAAACACTAAAGGAGGTAAATAACCAATGTTAGTACCTAAACGTGTTAAACACCGTCGCGAATTCCGTGGAAAAATGCGCGGTGAAGCTAAAGGCGGAAAAGAAGTAGCATTTGGAGAATATGGTCTTCAAGCAACTACTAGCCACTGGATCACTAACCGCCAAATCGAAGCTGCCCGTATCGCTATGACTCGTTACATGAAACGTGGTGGTAAAGTTTGGATTAAAATCTTCCCACACAAATCATACACTGCAAAAGCTATCGGTGTACGGATGGGATCTGGTAAAGGTGCTCCAGAAGGTTGGGTTGCACCAGTTAAGCGTGGCAAAGTAATGTTTGAAGTTGCTGGCGTTTCAGAAGAAATCGCTCGCGAAGCGCTTCGCCTTGCAAGCCACAAACTTCCAGTTAAATGTAAATTCGTAAAACGTGAAGCAGAATAAGGAGAAGGCATGAAACTTAATGAAGTAAAAGAATTTGTTAAAGAACTTCGTGGTCTTTCTCAAGAAGAACTCGCGAAGCGTGAAAATGAATTGAAGAAAGAATTGTTTGACCTTCGTTTCCAAGCAGCTGCTGGCCAATTGGAGCAGACAGCTCGTTTGAAAGAAGTGAAAAAACAAATCGCTCGTATCAAAACTGTTCAATCAGAAGTTAAATAATAGACTAGGGAAGGAGAATTTCAATGGAACGCAATAATCGTAAAGTTCTTGTCGGACGCGTTGTTTCTGACAAAATGGACAAAACAATCACAGTTGTAGTTGAAACTAAACGTAACCACCCAGTCTATGGTAAACGTATTAACTACTCTAAGAAGTACAAAGCACATGACGAAAACAATGTTGCCAAAGAAGGCGATATCGTTCGTATCATGGAAACTCGTCCGCTTTCAGCTACAAAACGCTTCCGTCTTGTAGAAGTCGTTGAAGAAGCGGTTATCATCTAATCAAACCAGAAAGGAGAAAACTTAAATGATTCAAACAGAAACTCGTTTGAAAGTTGCCGACAACAGCGGCGCTCGCGAAATCTTGACAATCAAAGTTCTTGGTGGCTCAGGACGTAAGTTCGCTAACATCGGTGATGTAATCGTTGCGTCTGTAAAACAAGCTACTCCTGGTGGTGCGGTTAAGAAAGGTGACGTTGTAAAAGCTGTTATCGTTCGTACTAAATCAGGTGCTCGTCGTAAAGATGGTTCATACATCAAATTTGACGAAAACGCTGCAGTCATCATCCGTGAAGACAAAACTCCTCGCGGAACTCGTATCTTCGGCCCAGTTGCTCGTGAATTGCGTGACGGCGGCTTCATGAAGATCGTATCATTGGCTCCAGAAGTACTTTAATCAAAATTAACAAACACAGTCCCCTGGCAAAAGTCAGGGTGCCCTATGGGCGTAAGAATTAAGAGGAGAAATAAATGTTTGTAAAAAAAGGCGACAAAGTTCGCGTAATTGCTGGTAAAGACAAGGGTGTTGAAGCACTTGTTGTTACAGCTCTTCCAAAAGTAAACAAAGTTGTTGTTGAAGGTGTAAACATCGTTAAGAAACACCAAAAGCCAAATAACGAAAACCCTCAAGGTGCTATCGTGGAAAAAGAAGCGCCAATCCATGTGTCAAACGTTCAAGTGCTTGACAAGAATGGAGTTGCAGGACGTGTTGGCTACAAGTTTGTAGACGGCAAAAAAGTTCGTTACAATAAAAAATCAGGCGAAGTGCTTGACTAATCACGAAGGAAAGGAGAAGTATAATGGCAAATCGTTTAAAAGAAAAATATCTTAAAGAAGTAGTTCCAGCTTTGACTGAAAAGTTCAACTACTCATCTGTTATGGCTGTGCCAAAAGTGGATAAAATCGTTTTGAACATGGGTGTCGGTGACGCTGTATCAAACGCTAAAAACCTTGAAAAAGCTGCTGAAGAATTGGCTCTTATCTCAGGTCAAAAACCACTTATCACTAAAGCTAAAAAATCAATCGCCGGCTTCCGTCTTCGTGAAGGTGTAGCGATCGGTGCTAAAGTAACCCTTCGTGGCGAACGTATGTATGAATTCTTGGATAAATTGGTTTCAGTTTCTCTTCCACGTGTTCGTGACTTCCACGGTGTTCCAACAAAATCTTTTGATGGACGCGGAAACTACACACTTGGTGTGAAAGAACAATTGATCTTCCCAGAAATCAACTTTGATGACGTTGATAAGACTCGCGGTCTTGACATCGTTATCGTAACAACTGCTAACACTGACGAAGAGTCACGCGAATTGCTTACAGGCCTTGGAATGCCTTTTGCAAAATAATATAGGAGGTAAAACAAATGGCTAAAAAATCAATGATTGCTAAGAACAAACGCCCAGCTAAGTTCTCTACGCAAGCTTATACTCGTTGTGAAAAATGTGGCCGTCCACATTCCGTTTACCGCAAGTTTAAACTTTGCCGTGTTTGCTTCCGTGAATTAGCATACAAAGGACAAATCCCTGGCGTTACCAAAGCATCTTGGTAATTCTAGCTTTCAATTCCGTCACGATTCTTCGTTATCGGCTTTTGCCTAACTTTAGTTATGCCTACAAGCCGATGCCTAGACTCACTTAGGAATTGAAACCTAGAAACATATTCTGAGCCTAGCTCAATCATTAACTAGCAAGTGCAGCTTGCAAACTACTAGTAAGAGGAGAAATATAAAATGGTTATGACTGACCCAATTGCAGACTTTCTGACACGTATCCGTAATGCTAACCAAGCAAACCACGAAGTGCTTGAAGTGCCTGCATCAAACATCAAAAAAGGGATTGCTGAAATCCTGAAGCGTGAAGGTTTTGTAAAAAACGTTGAAATCATCGAAGATGACAAACAAGGCATCATTCGTGTATTCCTTAAATACGGACAAAATGGTGAAAAAGTTATCACTGGTTTGAAACGCGTTTCAAAACCAGGTCTGCGTGTTTACAAGAAACGCGAAGATCTTCCAAAAGTTCTGAACGGACTTGGAATTGCTATCCTTTCAACATCTGAAGGCTTGCTGACTGATAAAGAAGCACGCCAAAAGAATGTTGGTGGAGAGGTTATCGCTTACGTTTGGTAAAATCAAGATACAAAGAGCGTCATGGGCAATGTGAAAATAGGAAATCTGACAAAGAGTGTTAACACTCTAGGAAGATTTGTCTTTTTCACACAGACCATAGCTCGTGTTCAATTTAGCTGATTTACTGATCAGCTAAATAGAGAGTAAAATAGTTTAGGAGAAAAAGATGAAAGCTACTGAATTGAATGAAAAACTTATTGTTGCAGAAGACGCTTTGGCTGAATTGTCAAAAGATGACCTTGTATCTCTTTTATGTGAAATTGGTTATAGTCCTGCGGCTATTGATGTATTGACAGAATATCAGGAATTTGTCAAAGCTTTTCGAAAGAAACTAGGTTTGCTCTAATCCGAATGCCCCCCCGTGAAAACTGGTCGCTTGCGGCCTGACAATCTAACAGGAGAATATATACATGTCACGTATTGGTAATAAAGTTATCGTGTTGCCTGCTGGTGTTGAGATCAGCAACAAAGACAACGTTGTAACTGTAAAAGGACCTAAAGGAGAACTGACTCGTGAGTTCTCAAAAGATATTGAAATCCGTGTGGAAGGAACTGAAGTAACTCTTCACCGTCCAAACGATTCAAAAGAAATGAAAACAATCCACGGAACAACTCGTGCCCTTTTGAACAACATGGTTGTTGGTGTATCAGAAGGATTCAAGAAAGAACTTGAAATGCGCGGGGTTGGTTACCGTGCACAACTTCAAGGCAAAAAGCTTGTACTTTCAGTTGGTAAATCTCATCCAGACGAAGTAGAAGCACCAGAAGGCATCACTTTTGAACTTCCAAACCCAACAACTATCGTTGTCAGTGGAATTTCAAAAGAAGTAGTCGGACAAACTGCAGCTTACGTACGTAGTCTGCGTGCTCCAGAGCCATACAAAGGTAAAGGTATCCGCTACGTTGGTGAATTCGTTCGCCGCAAAGAAGGTAAAACTGGTAAATAATCTTGTCTGGCTGATTTTTTCAGCCAAACAAGCTGTTTCCCAAGGTTGTGCATAAGCACAAGATTAAAATTAAGAGGTGAAAATTGTGATTACGAAACCAGATAAAAATAAAATCCGCCAAAAACGCCACCGTCGCGTTCGCGGAAAACTCTCTGGAACTGCTGATCGCCCACGTTTGAACGTATTCCGTTCTAATACAGGCATCTACGCTCAAGTGATTGATGACGTAGCGGGTGTAACGCTCGCAAGCGCTTCAACTCTTGACAAAGAAGTTTCAAAAGGAACTAAAACAGAACAAGCCGTTGTTGTTGGTAAGCTCGTTGCTGAACGTGCAGTTGCTAAAGGTATTTCTGAAGTCGTCTTCGACCGCGGTGGATATCTCTATCACGGACGTGTAAAAGCTTTGGCTGATGCAGCTCGTGAAAACGGATTGAAATTCTAAGAGGAGGACACTAGAAAATGGCATTTAAAGACAACGCAGTTGAACTTGAAGAACGTTTAGTTGCCATCAACCGTGTTACAAAAGTTGTTAAAGGTGGACGTCGTCTTCGCTTTGCAGCTCTTGTAGTTGTTGGTGATCGCAATGGTCGTGTTGGCTTCGGTACTGGTAAAGCTCAAGAAGTACCAGAAGCAATCCGCAAAGCAGTTGAAGATGCGAAGAAGAATTTGATTGAAGTACCAATGGTTGGCACAACAATTCCTCACGAAGTTCTTTCAGAATTTGGCGGAGCGAAAGTATTGCTTAAGCCAGCTGTTGAGGGTTCTGGAGTTGCTGCTGGTGGTGCGGTTCGTGCCGTCATCGAATTGGCAGGTGTAGCAGATGTTACATCTAAATCTCTTGGCTCTAACACTCCAATCAACATCGTTCGCGCAACTGTTGAAGGTTTGAAACAATTAAAACGCGCTGAAGAAGTTGCTGCCCTTCGTGGTATTTCAGTTTCTGACTTGGCATAAGAAAGGGGATAACATGGCTCAAATTAAAATTACTTTGACTAAGTCTCCAATCGGACGCATCCCGTCACAACGTAAAACTGTTGTAGCACTTGGACTTGGCAAATTGAACAGCTCAGTTATCAAAGAAGATAATCCAGCAGTACGCGGTATGATTACTGCAGTATCACACTTGGTAACTGTTGAAGAAGTTAAATAAGCTTTGCTGGTTTAACAACTTTAAATTAAAATACGTTAGGGGATGGGATTTTCTCAGCCCCTAAAACTAAATATATGTATAGGCGAGTTTATATAGGAGACACCTTTTCTCCTATATGAGCGCTAGCATTTTACAAAAGAGGAGAAATAATATAATGAAACTTCATGAATTACAACCTGCTGCAGGTTCTCGTAAAGTCCGCAACCGTGTTGGTCGTGGTACATCATCTGGTAACGGTAAAACATCTGGCCGTGGTCAAAAAGGTCAAAAAGCTCGTAGCGGTGGCGGCGTTCGCCTTGGTTTTGAAGGTGGACAAACTCCATTGTTCCGTCGTCTTCCAAAACGTGGTTTCCTGAACATCAACCGCAAAGAATATGCGATTGTTAACCTTGACCAACTGAACGCCTTTGAAGATGGCGCTGAAGTAACACCAGTTGTTCTCATCGAAGCAGGTATTGTAAAAGCTGAAAAATCAGGTATCAAGATTCTTGGTAACGGAGAATTGACAAAGAAATTGACTGTTAAGGCAGCTAAATTCTCTAAATCAGCTGAAGAAGCTATCACTGCTAAAGGTGGTTCAGTGGAAGTCATCTAAGCGAGGTGACCTATGTTTTTCAAACTATTAAAAGACGCATTTAAAATCAAACAGGTACGGTCTAAGATTCTGTTCACGATTTTTATCATCTTAGTTTTCCGTATCGGTACAACCATAACGGTTCCGGGGATTAATGCCAAAGCTTTAAGCAATTTGAATGATTTGCCATTCCTGAATATGCTGAGCTTGGTCTCTGGTAACGCCATGCGCAACTTCTCTGTCTTTGCACTTGGAGTCAGTCCTTACATCACAGCTTCGATCGTTGTTCAGCTGCTGCAAATGGACTTGCTTCCGAAGTTTGTAGAGTGGGGCAAGCAAGGGGAAGTGGGACGGAGGAAGCTGAATCAAGCGACTCGTTATATCGCCCTAGTTTTGGCCTTTGTGCAGGCAATTGGGATTACCGCTGGTTTTGATACTCTCTCAAGAGCTAATCTGGTTGCCAATCCTAATGTTCAGACCTACGCTTTGATTTGCGTTCTTCTAGCAACTGGTTCAATGATTGTAACTTGGCTGGGTGAGCAGATTACAGACAAGGGTTACGGAAATGGCGTTTCCATGATCATCTTTGCTGGTATCGTTTCAGCTATCCCTGATATGATTAAAGGTATTTATGAAGATTACTTTGTCAATATCCCTAGTGAGCGTTTGACTTCATCCTTCATTTTTGTAGGGATTCTGATTGTGGCAGTCCTGCTTATCATTTACTTTACAACCTTTGTACAGCAGGCTGAATATAAAATTCCAATTCAGTATACGAAAGTAGCTAAGGGTGCACCTTCTAGCTCCTATCTGCCACTGAAAGTCAATCCGGCTGGGGTTATTCCAGTAATCTTTGCCAGCTCGATTACAGCTGCACCGGCAGCGATTTTCCAAGTTGTCAGTGCCATGGGCTATGACGCAGATTGGGTTAAGACAGCTCAGTCACTTTTGGCAACAACGACCATTAGTGGCATGTTCATGTACGCCTTCCTGATTGTCCTCTTTACATTCTTCTATACTTTTGTACAGATTAATCCAGAGAAGACAGCAGAAAATCTGCAAAAGAGCGGAGCCTACATTCCAGGTGTTCGTCCTGGTAAAGGAACAGAAGACTACATGTCTAAGCTGTTGCGTCGTTTGGCAACAGTGGGATCTCTCTTCCTAGGTTTCATCTCTATCCTGCCTATCTTGGCTAAAGATGTATTTGGATTGACAGATGCCGTTGCTCTTGGAGGGACCAGTCTCTTGATCATCATCTCAACTGGTATTGAGGGAATGAAACAGCTAGAAGGCTACTTGCTGAAGAGAAAGTATGTCGGCTTTATGGATACATCAGAGTAAGGGAACTTTTGAATTGCTTATCTAATGAGAAGCTTGTTCAGATAACCTTTCTTGAACCGAAAATAAACAAAATAAAAGGGGACAGAGTAGACTCACCCCCTTCTATTTTGTTTTTAAACGAGTTTATTAATCGGTTTAATAGATTGCTTTAAAAACAAAAAAGGAGACCAATCATGAATCTTTTGATTATGGGCTTACCAGGTGCTGGTAAAGGAACTCAAGCTGCTAAAATCGTTGAGAACTTCAATGTTGCGCATATTTCGACTGGAGATATGTTCCGTGCGGCGATTGCTAACCAAACAGAGATGGGCGTTTTAGCCAAGTCCTATATTGACAAGGGCGAGTTGGTTCCAGACCAAGTGACAAACGGCATTGTCAAAGAGCGCTTGAGTCAGGATGATATTAAGCAAACAGGCTTCCTCTTGGATGGCTATCCGCGCACGATTGAGCAAGCAAATGCCTTGGATCAAACGCTAGCAGAGCTTGATTTAGCTTTGGACGGAGTTATCAATATCGAAGTGGATCCTAACAGCTTATTGGAGCGTTTGAGCGGCCGGATTATCCATCGTGAAACAGGCGAAACCTTCCACAAGGTCTTCAATCCGCCAGTAGACTACAAGGAAGAGGATTATTACCAGCGCGAAGATGACAAGCCTGAGACAGTTAAACGTCGTTTGGATGTTAATATTGCTCAGGGTCAGCCAATCATTGATCACTATCGCAGCAAAGGTCTGGTCCATGATATTCAAGGAAATCAAGATATTAATGATGTCTTCTCAGCTATCGAAAAAGTCTTGACAAATTTGAAATAAAAGCGTTTTTCCTGCTTGCAATATTTGACAAGTAGTGATACAATGAATTAGTCTGACTTATAATTGTTACCTCTGTGCTCAGAGGGATCAAATCGAAATTTATGGAGGTACTTTTGCGTGGCAAAAGACGATGTGATTGAGGTTGAAGGCAAGGTAGTTGATACAATGCCTAATGCAATGTTTACGGTTGAACTTGAAAATGGACATCAGATTTTAGCAACAGTTTCTGGTAAAATTCGTAAAAACTATATTCGTATTTTAGCGGGAGACCGTGTGACTGTAGAAATGAGTCCTTATGATTTGACACGTGGACGGATCACATACCGCTTTAAATAATCGAAAAACTTGGAGGGAAAAAATGAAAGTAAGACCATCGGTCAAACCAATTTGCGAATACTGCAAAGTTATTCGTCGTAATGGTCGTGTTATGGTAATTTGCCCAGCAAATCCAAAACACAAACAACGTCAAGGATAAGATAGAAAGGAGAAAAAATGGCTCGTATTGCTGGAGTTGACATTCCAAATGACAAACGTGTAGTCGTTTCACTGACTTATGTGTACGGTATCGGACTTCCAACTTCTAAGAAAATCTTGGCAGCTGCTGGAGTTTCAGAAGACATTCGTGTAAAAGATCTTACAATCGAACAAGAAGACGCTATCCGTCGTGAAGTAGATGCGATTAAAGTTGAAGGTGACCTTCGTCGTGAAGTAAACTTGAACATCAAGCGTTTGATGGAAATCGGTTCATACCGTGGAATCCGTCACCGTCGTGGACTTCCTGTCCGTGGACAAAACACTAAAAATAACGCCCGCACTCGTAAAGGTAAAGCTGTTGCGATTGCAGGTAAGAAAAAATAATATAAGGAGGTAAAAAGTCTTGGCTAAACCAACACGTAAACGTCGTGTGAAGAAAAATATCGAATCCGGTATTGCTCATATTCACGCTACATTTAATAACACTATTGTTATGATTACTGATGTGCATGGTAACGCGATTGCTTGGTCATCTGCTGGAGCTCTTGGATTTAAAGGTTCTCGTAAATCTACACCATTTGCTGCCCAAATGGCATCTGAAGCAGCTGCTAAATCTGCACAGGAACACGGTCTGAAATCAGTTGAAGTTACTGTAAAAGGTCCAGGTTCTGGTCGTGAGTCTGCTATTCGTGCTCTTGCTGCCGCTGGTCTTGAAGTAACAGCTATTCGTGATGTGACTCCTGTACCACACAATGGTGCTCGTCCTCCAAAACGTCGCCGTGTATAATCACCAACCGTTACACTGCTTTTCGTTTAAGAGGGAGTATAGCAAATGATTGAGTTTGAAAAACCAAATATAACAAAAATTGATGAAAATAAAGATTATGGCAAGTTTGTAGTAGAGCCGCTTGAGCGTGGCTATGGTACAACACTGGGAAATTCTCTTCGCCGTGTGCTTTTGGCTTCACTTCCAGGTGCTGCTGTTACTTCAATTAATATTGAAGGTGTTTTGCACGAGTTTGATACAATTTCCGGTGTCCGCGAAGACGTGATGCAAATTATTCTGAACGTCAAAGGGATTGCTGTAAAATCTTACGTCCAAGACGAAAAGATTATTGAACTGGATGTTGAAGGACCAGCAGAAGTAACTGCCGGAGACATTTTGACAGACAGTGATATTGAAATTATAAACCCTGATCATTATCTCTTTACAATCGGAGAAGGCGCAAGCTTTAAGGCAACGATGACTGTCAACAGCGGTCGTGGTTATGTGCCTGCTGATGAAAATAAGAAAGATGATGCACCAGTGGGAACACTTGCGGTGGATTCTATCTATACGCCAGTGACAAAAGTTAATTACCAAGTTGAGCCAGCTCGTGTTGGTAGCAACGATGGTTTTGACAAACTAACCCTTGAAATTTTAACGAATGGAACAATTATTCCAGAAGATGCTTTGGGACTTTCAGCCCGCATCCTTACAGAACATTTGAATCTCTTCACTAACCTGACAGAAGTAGCTATCGCTGCAGACGTTATGAAGGAAGCAGAAAAGACTTCTGATGACCGCATTTTGGAACGGACCATAGAAGAATTAGATTTGTCAGTTCGCTCATACAACTGTTTGAAGCGTGCAGGTATCAATACTGTGTTTGATTTGACAGAGAAATCTGAGCCTGAAATGATGAAAGTTCGTAACTTGGGACGCAAGAGTCTGGAAGAAGTAAAAGTTAAACTTGCTGATCTCGGTCTGGGGTTAAAAAACGATAAATAAAGGAGGAATACATGGCTTACCGTAAACTAGGACGCACTAGCTCACAACGTAAAGCAATGCTTCGCGATTTGACTACTGATTTGCTGATCAACGAATCAATCGTGACAACTGAAGCTCGTGCTAAAGAAATCCGTAAAACAGTTGAAAAAATGATTACATTGGGCAAACGTGGAGACTTGCACGCTCGTCGTCAAGCTGCAGCTTTTGTACGCAATGAAATCGCATCAGAAAACTATGATGAAGCAACAGAAAAGTATACTACAACTACTGCTCTTCAAAAATTGTTCTCTGAGATTGCACCACGCTATGCAGAGCGCAACGGTGGATATACTCGTATCCTGAAAACTGAACCGCGCCGTGGAGATGCTGCGCCAATGGCAATCATCGAATTAGTTTAAGATCATCAATCTTTGTTGAGTGTTATGATGATGGAATAGAATCTCTATTCTTAGTCTAGCTCTGGTCTACCGCTAGGATTCTTTCCTAGCGGGAACACTCATCATATAGTTGATAATAGGTAGACGCTTGTTTACGAAATTGCTTTTAAGGCAAAAACAATTTCGTAAGCAGGCGTTTTTGCATGAGGCTAGGAAAATACCTGAAATTTTGTTATAATACTTTAACACTATCAAAAATTTATAGGAAATGGAAATGATGGATTCAATCCAAATTTTAAGAGAACGCTATTTAAAGAATATCAAAGAAAATCCAACTGTCTACATTGGCATTGAGTTAGAATTTCCTATTGTCAATAGCCAGGGCGGAGCGACTGATACAAATGTTGCAAAAAATCTCTTGAAACGTCTGTTGGAAGAGTATGATTTTGAGTCGGAACGATTTGACAGAGACGGGAATCCCATTCAACTGAAATCTACTAAAAATGAAGACAGAATTCTTTTTGAGGTCTCTTACAATACTTTGGAATTTGCTTTTGCCAAGGCTAGCAGAATTCAAGAAGTTGAAGAGCGTTTTAAGAACTATCTGAGCATTATTCAGGCAATTCTACGCAAAGAAAACCATGAAATTCAAGGTAAAGGAATTCATCCTTTCTGGGCAGAAAATGATAATAGTCCAGTTAAGTATCCAAGATATGAAATGCTGATGCAGTATTTAGCTATGGGAAAGAACATGGATGGTCTGCACAATTATCCAGAATATGGTGCTTTTATTTGTGGGAGTCAGGTGCAGTTAGATGTTTCAAGAGAAAATTATTTAACTGTTATCAATGTCTTCAATCAAATTGAAGCTGCCAAGGCATACCTCTTTGCCAATTCAGAGTTTTCAGATTCTTCTTGGAATACAAAAATCGCTCGAGATATTTTCTGGGAGCAATCGATGCATGGCATTTTACAGGAAAATGCGGGTGTTAATTCGAAAGATTTTCAAACTGAAGATGAATTTTTTGCATATCTTGATAGATCAGCACTTTTTACTGCCGAACGAAATGGTCAATCCTACTATTTCTATCCGATAGCTGCTAATGAATACTTGAGCCAGAAAACTATTGAGGCTTATGACCTTTCAGGCGAAAAAGCAAACTTGACTCCAAGGGAAGCAGACTTCAAGAATCACAGAAGTTACCAGTATCAAGATTTGACGACACGGGGGACAGTAGAGTTTCGGAGCGTTTGCACCCAGCCTTTTGATAAAACTTTTGCTTCTGCCGCTTTTCATCTTGGTATTTTAGAAAACTTGGAGAATGTAAAAGCCTATTTACAAGATGCTCCCTTCTTTCAAGAGGAAGGTCGGGATTACAAAGCTTTAAGAAGAAAATTTTCTAAAAAAGAGTTGACCACAAGCGAAAGAGAGCATATTTATGAATTCACAGAGAGTTTGCTTCAGCTGGCGAGAGCTGGTTTAATAGCACGTCAACTAGGTGAGGAAGTTTATCTTCCCTCTCTTTAATAGAGGATGGCCTCTGATGAATAAAAAAATCTAGAAAAATTTTAAAAAAATTGGAAAAAGGTATTGACAGGGAGTGTGGTTGGGTGATATACTAATATAGTTGTCGCGAAAGACAAAGCCCTTTGAAAACTGAACAAGACGAACCAAGTGCAGGGTGACATAGAGATATGTAACCTGTCAAAAAACGAAAATAAATCTGTCAGTGGACAGTAATGAGTGCGAACTCAAACTTTTTAATGAGAGTTTGATCCTGGCTCAGGACGAACGCTGGCGGCGTGCCTAATACATGCAAGTAGAACGCTGAAGAGAGGAGCTTGCTCTTCTTGGATGAGTTGCGAACGGGTGAGTAACGCGTAGGTAACCTGCCTGGTAGCGGGGGATAACTATTGGAAACGATAGCTAATACCGCATGAAATTGATTATTGCATGATAATTAATTGAAAGATGCAATTGCATCACTACCAGATGGACCTGCGTTGTATTAGCTAGTTGGTGAGGTAACGGCTCACCAAGGCGACGATACATAGCCGACCTGAGAGGGTGATCGGCCACACTGGGACTGAGACACGGCCCAGACTCCTACGGGAGGCAGCAGTAGGGAATCTTCGGCAATGGGGGGAACCCTGACCGAGCAACGCCGCGTGAGTGAAGAAGGTTTTCGGATCGTAAAGCTCTGTTGTAAGAGAAGAACGGGTGTGAGAGTGGAAAGTTCACACTGTGACGGTATCTTACCAGAAAGGGACGGCTAACTACGTGCCAGCAGCCGCGGTAATACGTAGGTCCCGAGCGTTGTCCGGATTTATTGGGCGTAAAGCGAGCGCAGGCGGTTAGATAAGTCTGAAGTTAAAGGCTGTGGCTTAACCATAGTATGCTTTGGAAACTGTTTAACTTGAGTGCAGAAGGGGAGAGTGGAATTCCATGTGTAGCGGTGAAATGCGTAGATATATGGAGGAACACCGGTGGCGAAAGCGGCTCTCTGGTCTGTAACTGACGCTGAGGCTCGAAAGCGTGGGGAGCAAACAGGATTAGATACCCTGGTAGTCCACGCCGTAAACGATGAGTGCTAGGTGTTAGGCCCTTTCCGGGGCTTAGTGCCGCAGCTAACGCATTAAGCACTCCGCCTGGGGAGTACGACCGCAAGGTTGAAACTCAAAGGAATTGACGGGGGCCCGCACAAGCGGTGGAGCATGTGGTTTAATTCGAAGCAACGCGAAGAACCTTACCAGGTCTTGACATCCCTCTGACCGCTCTAGAGATAGAGTTTTCCTTCGGGACAGAGGTGACAGGTGGTGCATGGTTGTCGTCAGCTCGTGTCGTGAGATGTTGGGTTAAGTCCCGCAACGAGCGCAACCCCTATTGTTAGTTGCCATCATTCAGTTGGGCACTCTAGCGAGACTGCCGGTAATAAACCGGAGGAAGGTGGGGATGACGTCAAATCATCATGCCCCTTATGACCTGGGCTACACACGTGCTACAATGGCTGGTACAACGAGTCGCAAGCCGGTGACGGCAAGCTAATCTCTGAAAGCCAGTCTCAGTTCGGATTGTAGGCTGCAACTCGCCTACATGAAGTCGGAATCGCTAGTAATCGCGGATCAGCACGCCGCGGTGAATACGTTCCCGGGCCTTGTACACACCGCCCGTCACACCACGAGAGTTTGTAACACCCGAAGTCGGTGAGGTAACCGTAAGGAGCCAGCCGCCTAAGGTGGGATAGATGATTGGGGTGAAGTCGTAACAAGGTAGCCGTATCGGAAGGTGCGGCTGGATCACCTCCTTTCTAAGGAGTCCGTAAGGACACACGGAATGCACTTGAGTCTTGTTTAGTTTTGAGAGGGCTATGTGGGGCCTTAGCTCAGCTGGGAGAGCGCCTGCTTTGCACGCAGGAGGTCAGCGGTTCGATCCCGCTAGGCTCCATTATCTAGTTTGACTAGATAAAGAACTTGTCCATTGAAAATTGAATACCGATATCAAATAGTAACAAGAAAATAAACCGAAAACGCTGTGAAAATTAATGAGTTTAAGACTGAAAGGTCAAAAATAAGGTTAAGTTAGTAAGGGCGCACGGTGGATGCCTTGGCACTAGGAGCCGAAGAAGGACGTGACAAACGACGAAATGCCTCGGGGAGCTGTAAGTAAGCACTTGATCCGGGGATGTCCGAATGGGGGAACCCAACAGGTTGATGCCTGTTACCCATTTCTGTTAAGGGAATGAGGAGGAAGACGCAGTGAACTGAAACATCTAAGTAGCTGCAGGAAGAGAAAGCAAAAGCGATTGCCTTAGTAGCGGCGAGCGAAGAGGCAGGAGGGCAAACCGAAGAGTTTACTCTTCGGGGTTGTAGGACTGCAATGTGGACTCAGAATTTATAGAAGAATGACTTGGGAAAGTCAGCCAAAGAGAGTAAGAGCCTCGTATTTTAAATAGATTCTGTACCTAGCAGTATCCTGAGTACGGCGGGACACGTGAAATCCCGTCGGAATCTGGGAGGACCATCTCCCAACCCTAAATACTCCCTAGTGACCGATAGTGAACCAGTACCGTGAGGGAAAGGTGAAAAGCACCCCGGGAGGGGAGTGAAATAGAACCTGAAACCGTGTGCCTACAACAAGTTCGAGCCCGTTAATGGGTGAGAGCGTGCCTTTTGTAGAATGAACCGGCGAGTTACGTTATGATGCGAGGTTAAGTTGAAGAGACGGAGCCGTAGGGAAACCGAGTCTGAATAGGGCGCTTTAGTATCATGATGTAGACCCGAAACCATGTGACCTACCCATGAGCAGGTTGAAGGTGCGGTAAAACGCACTGGAGGACCGAACCAGGGCACGTTGAAAAGTGCTTGGATGACTTGTGGGTAGCGGAGAAATTCCAAACGAACTTGGAGATAGCTGGTTCTCTCCGAAATAGCTTTAGGGCTAGCGTCGACATAAAGATTCTTGGAGGTAGAGCACTGTTTGGGTGAGGGGTCCATCCCGGATTACCAATCTCAGATAAACTCCGAATGCCAATGAATTATGGTCGGCAGTCAGACTGCGAGTGCTAAGATCCGTAGTCGAAAGGGAAACAGCCCAGACCACCAGCTAAGGTCCCAAAATAATTGTTAAGTGGAAAAGGATGTGGGGTTGCACAGACAACTAGGATGTTAGCTTAGAAGCAGCTATTCATTCAAAGAGTGCGTAATAGCTCACTAGTCGAGTGACCCTGCGCCGAAAATGTACCGGGGCTAAAACAATTTACCGAAGCTGTGGATACCTTTTATAGGTATGGTAGGAGAGCGTTCTATGTGTGGAGAAGGTGTACCGTGAGGAGTGCTGGAACGCATAGAAGTGAGAATGCCGGTATGAGTAGCGCAAGACAGGTGAGAATCCTGTCCACCGTAAGACTAAGGTTTCCAGGGGAAGGCTCGTCCGCCCTGGGTTAGTCGGGACCTAAGGAGAGACCGAAAGGTGTATCCGATGGCCAACAGGTTGAGATTCCTGTACTAGAGTATGAAGTGATGGAGGGACGCAGTAGGCTAACTCGTGCGTACGATTGGATGTACGTCTAAGCAGTGAGGCGTGGTATGAGTCAAATGCTTATACCTCTAACGTTGAGTTGTGATGGGGAGCGAAGTTTAGTAGCGAGTGAGTGATGTCACACTGCCAAGAAAAGCTTCTAGCGTTGTATCATACTCTACCCGTACCGCAAACCGACACAGGTAGTCGAGG